>JBBSDY010000047.1:0-11786 GCA_038240245.1 Polyangiales bacterium | reverse complement strand
TCGCGCGCGAGATCGCGGCGCCACTGCAGATCTCTCTCGCCGCCAGCCGGGCCAGTGCGTTGCTTTCGGCACCAGCACCTGAGTCGCCAAAAGCGCAGGCCTCGTGGGCGGTGCGAGCGTCGGACTCGATCATGAGCACCAGCCCCTCGGGCTTTGGCGACAAGTGGGACTACGACGTCGGGCTCGTGCTCCTCGGGTTCGAGCGCGTGGCGCGTGAAACCCGGGACCCCAAGTACCTCGACTACGTCAAGCGAACCATCGACGCGCTCGTCGACCGCGACGGCAAGATCAAGGGCTACGTGCTCGAGAAATTCAACATCGATAGCGTCAACACGGGCAAGGTGCTGTTCTCGCTCCTCGACCAGTCGACCGATCCCAAGGACAAGGATCGCTACACCAGGGTGCTCGGCACGCTGCGTGAGCAGATGCGCCGACAACCGCGCACGACCGACAGTGGATTCTGGCACAAGGCGATCTACCCGCATCAGATGTGGCTCGACGGCGTTTACATGGCGTCTCCCTTTCTCGCCAAGTACGCGGTCGTCTTTCACGAGCCCGCGCTTCTCGAAGACGTTGCGCGGCAGATCTTGCTGACCGAGGAGCACACGCGCGATCCCGTGACCGGGCTGCTCTACCACGGGTGGGACGAGAGCCGCGAGCAGCGGTGGTCCAATCCGAAGACCGGAACGTCGTCACAGTTCTGGGGCAGATCGATGGGATGGTACGCCATGGCCCTGGTCGACGTGCTCGAAATCATGCCCGTCGATCATCCCAGGCGAAGCGCGATCGTCGCCGTGTTGAACCGGCTCGCGGCGGCGGTGACCTCGGTCCAGGACAAGGCTACCGGCGTCTGGTGGCAGGTGCTCGACGCGGGCCCCCGGGCCAAGAACTACCGCGAATCGTCAGCGTCGGCGATGTTCGTGTATGCGCTGACCAAGGGCATCAAGAACGGCTGGCTCGACAAGACGACATACGGGCCGGTGGCAGCCCGCGGCTACCAGGGCATTCTCGATCAATTCGTGGAGATCGACGGCGAACGCCACGTCAACATCAAGAGCACCTGCGCCGCGGCCGGGCTCGGTGGCAATCCTTACCGAGACGGCTCGTACGACTACTACGCGGGCATCGAGGCCGTAACCAACGAGCCCAAGGGCCTTGGCGCGTTTCTATTGGCCAGCACGGAGCGCGAGTGATGGGCATGTGGCGTCTTCTTTTTCTGGGCGGGTGTCTGCTGGGCGCGCTGTCGGGCTGCGACTCGGCGCGTACCCCCGCCACTCGCGCGCCGTCGCGCTTCGACGTGCGCGACTACGGAGCGGTGGCCGACGGCAAGACCAAGAATACCGAGGCCATTCGCAAGGCGATCGATGCCGCCGTATCCGCCGGAGGAGGCACCGTCTTCTTTGCGCCCGGCCAGTACCTGACGGGCCCCGTTCACTTGAAAAGCAACATCACGCTCTTCGTGGACGCTGGCGCGGTGCTGAAGTTCAGCACCGATTTCGACGACTACATGCCCATGGTTCGCACGCGCTGGGAAGGCACCGATCTCACGGGGTTCTCGCCCCTCATCTACGCCGACAAGGCCGAGAACATTGCCATCACGGGGCGCGGTATCCTCGACGGCCAGGGTGAGACCTGGTGGAACTATTTCCGCGCGCTCAAGCAAGATCACAAGAAGACCGGCGTGTGGAAGACCGATTCCCGGTGGCAGCAGGAGCTCATCCGGCAAAACACCACCCTCGAGCTGCCCGACGATCCCGAGATGCTGAAGATGGGCTTCTTGCGGCCGCCGTTCATTCAGGTGCTCGAGTGCAAGAACGTCGCGATACAGGACGTGAAAATCATCAATTCGCCCTTTTGGACCATCAACCCCGTCTACTCGGACAACGTGACGGTTCGCGGCGTCACCATCGACAACCCCGACGATTCGCCCAACACCGACGGCATCGATCCCGAGTCCTGCCGCAACGTGCACATCTCCGATTGCCACATCAACGCGGGGGACGACTGCGTCACCATCAAGTCGGGGCGAGACCGACAGGCAAGGCGCATCAACCGGCCGGCCGAGAACTACACGATCACCAACTGCACGATGCTGCACGGTCACGGAGGCGTGGTCATCGGCAGCGAGATGTCGGGCGGCGTGAAGAAGATCGCGGTGTCCAACTGCGTCTTCGAAGGCACCGACCGCGGCATCCGCATCAAGACCACGCGAGGCCGCGGCGGCGTCGTCGAGGACGTGACGTTCAGCAACATCGTGATGAAGGACATTCGCGGTGAGGCGATCACCCTCAATATGTTCTATTCGGACGTGCCGCCCGAGCCGGTGACCGAGCGAACTCCGAGATTCAAGAACATCCACCTCTCCGGCATCACCGGTGACGCCGAGCAGGCCGGCGTTCTTCTCGGGCTCAGCGAGTCGCCGCTCGAGGACGTCAGCCTTTCCGACATTCACCTCACGGCCAAGAAAGGCATTACCATCAAGGACGCCCGGAGCATCCGGCTCGACGGCGTCCGTGTCGACACCGCCGCGGGCCCGGCGGTGAGCGTCGAGTCCACCGAGAACCTCGAGCTCTTTGGCGTGAGCACCAACGCGCCACACCCCGATACCCCGGTGGTCGAGCTCACCAATGTCACACTGGGCTATGTGCACGGCTGTTTCGCCTCTGCCAACACCGATCTGTTCGTCCGCGTGAGGGGGCCGAGCTCGCAAGGGATCGTCGTGGACGGCAATGATTTCATGGGCGCGAAGAACGCGGTCATCTCATCGCCCGATCTGCGGGAGCGCCCGGTTCTGTCGGGGGCGCGTGCTTTGGGGTCCGTCCCCGTCTTGGAGGCCAAGTGAATTTCTCGTTGCGATATGCCGGGCTTTGGTGGAGCGGTCTTCTTTTGACGGCGTGCGGCGCGCACGGTGCACGAACGGTTGCCGAGGGGGCGACGCCTTCCGCCGACGGAGGTGCGCTGTCTTCGGGCGACGGTCCTTCGTCGTCCACCGGCGGCGGCCCGTCGATGTCCGCCGACGGCGGGCCTTTGCTTGCCGACGACGGGGGCAGCTCGATGCTGGCCATGACCACCGGTCGATTTCCCGCGCCGGGAGCCAAGGGTGTATGCGCGGATGCGCCCCTTCGCGTCACGTTCGCAGCGCCGGCCACGATAGGCAAGAGCGGCAAGATTCAGGTGTTCAAGTCATCGCAACCGGACACCCCCGTCGACACGATCGACATCGGCGCGGCCACGTTCAGTGACACCATCGCGGGCCGGGTCTTTCAGCAGACACGCCCGGTCTTCATCGACGGCAACGACGCGGTCATCTACCTGCACAAGAAGAAGCTTGTCGCCAACGAGACGTACTTCGTCACCATCGACGCCGGCGTCTTTCTCGACGTCGCACAGAGCTCGCTCGGCGCCGTCTCGGGATCGTCGTGGACCTTTTCGACCTCGGCGCCGACGCCGGGAAGCTTCGTCGTGTCGCGTGAAGGCGGAGGTGACTACTGTACCGTACAGGGGGCCGTGGACGCGATCCCGTCGGCGAGCGCGAGCCCGGTGGTGATCACCATCAAGAACGGCACCTACCACGAGATTGTTTACATCACTCTCAAGAACAACATCACGTTGCACGGCGAAGACCGCAAAAAGACGATTGTCGCCTATCCGAACAACGACACACTGCAGATGAAGCTCGGCACCAAGTTTCGGGCCATGGTCGAGGTCGAAAGCAGCAACGGGCTGGTAGTCGAGAACCTCACCCTGCACAACACGACGCCGCAAAACGGCTCACAGGCCGAAGCCTTGCGCGTCGAGCCCGGCGATCAGGTCATCTTGCGCAACGCCGATTTCATCAGCCTGCAAGATACGCTGTTGCTCACCGGCCGGGTCTACGTCACGGGCAGCTACATCGAAGGCAACGTCGATTACATCTGGGGCAAGGGGACCGTCTACTTCGATCGCTGTGAGATCAAGACCGTCGGTCGAGCCGGCTACAATGTGCAGGCCCGCAATCCCGCCGACAAATACGGCTACGTGTTCGTCGACTCCAAGATCACCTCCGATCCCGGGATCACCGGCCACATTCTCGCGCGCATCGATGTCACGCCGGCCACCGGGTACCCGGCCAGCCACGTGGCCTACGTCAATTGCCAGATGGACAAGCACATCAGTCCCAAGGGTTGGCTGATCACGCCCGCCGGCACGACCGACACGGGGAGTGTTCGGTTCTGGGAGTACCAGAGCACGGATTTGGCCGGCCTGCCCGTCGACGTCAGCATGCGCGATCCCGCCTCGCGACAGCTCACTGACGTCGAGGCCACGATGATGCGCGACAAGTCCGTCGTTCTCGCCGGTTGGGCGCCCGCTCCCTGAGCGTCCTCGGCCCTGTCACTTGCAAGCGAGGCGCCACGCGTCGAGATCCAGATTCTTGACGATGGTCGAGAATCCGGCGGGATCGTTGGTGCAGATGCCGGCGGTGCTCTTCGCGTATTCGCAGTGAAACACCGCCTTGCCGGCGGCGATGAAGGGCGCCAGCTGATCGCACTCGCTGTACTTGAGGCACTCTTCGTTGAGCGCCCAGTCGAACTTGGAAACCAGGCTAGCGACCAGTCCGAGGCTGTTCTTGAGCCCCACCGATAGCTTGCGCGCGTGGCCTTCGGTGGCGAGAAACGCGTCGTAGCTCAGCTGGTCTTGCTCGGTGAGCCCGAGCCCGTTGTCGTTGTCGTAGCCGCTGCGTCGGCCGGATCACCGCCGTGCCCGCGCTCTGAATCCGTTGTCGTTCCTGAGCTCGAGCACGACGGGACCAGGCCCCAAAACAAGAGTGCCGGAAGGACGAAATGACCTGCGGTCTTCATGACGTGGCTCCGACCCTCTTCATGGCCGGCGGCGGACCGAGATGGTGAACCAAAAGGGCACCGCCGACAAGTGGCGACGTTAACTCGCAATGCGTCTCGACGGCGATGGTGCGTGTTAAAAAGTCCATGTAGGGGCGCGCAAGTCGGATCTTCGAGGGCGCCAAGGTCGTCTACTGGTCCCCCTCGCAAGCCGCGGCGCAGGCCATGTGAAAGCAAGTGGTCAGGGTGAGCGCGCTCAAGATGGACGCCTCGAATGCGCTCGTGCCGAGCTGATCACCGCAGGGAAGCGCGCAGGCAATCGACTCGCTTTGCATCGGTTTGGTCACGCAGCCGTTTTCATAGGCGCAGTCGAAGATAAAGCGGCACTTGGCGGTCGCGTCGCAGGCGGCAAGCTCGTTGGCGCACCCCGGACCGGGTACGTTGGGTGATTTGATGCAGGCCAGACAGGGCGGATCGGGCTGGGCCTCGCCGTCGGCATCGCTCGGTTGTGTCGACGCGTCCCTGACGACGATCGCGGCGTCGCTCACCACCGTGACGGGCGTGAAATCGAGACAACCGCTCGCCGCGCCGAGCGCAGCGAGCATCATCACGAGCGAGCAATCCCGTATCATCGAGAGGTCTCCCGCCTGAACAGTAGATCGTACTGCAGTCCCACGCTTGCCCGGAATTGATCGACGGGCGCGAGATCGGCAGGTGCCCCGGCCACGGTGCGCCCAATGACGTAGGCCGCACGATCGGCGACGGCATAGTCAGCGCTTGCGCGGTACGAGAGCCCACTCAAA
The DNA here is from genome assembly GCA_038240245.1 of Polyangiales bacterium. GTDB lineage: Bacteria > Myxococcota_A > Polyangia > Polyangiales > Polyangiaceae > DASWDH01. The sequence continues at coordinate 6,166 of JBBSDY010000047.1, read as the reverse complement.
ATGGGAATCGGACCGGACACGGTCAAGCGAAGGCGCAGCTGGGCCGGAGCAGTGGGAGGAACGGCAAACGCTCCGTCGAATGCCCGCGCCGCAGGGCGACGATCCATGTACTGCGCGGCCAGGGCCACCAGCGGATAGCCGCCCGAAAAATCATACGAAATGCGGGCGTTGCCGAAGATCTGAGGGGTGACCTCGGGAGCGTGGCTCCGGCCGAACACCGGATCGGGCTCGCGGGTGAACGCGGCCGTGCCGTTCAGACCGTAGCGCAGCCTGCCCGGCGCAAAGAGCCCCTCGAGCGTCACGTCGTAGCCGTATCCGTCGATGGACGAGATGTTGCGATACTGGCTTTGGTTGAAATCGCGTAGCGATGTAATGCGCCCCGCGGCGGCGAACTCGGCATACTCCGCGTTCGTCAGCTTGTGCAGCTCGATGAGGTCGCGCCACCACGAGCGAAAGACGCCGAAGACCAGCCGGTGGGTACCAAACTTTTGCTCGAGCGCCCCTTCGACCGAGCGTACCCGCTCCGATTGCAGGTCGTCCGCTCGCACCAGGGTCGATGTCTGTGACGCCGCCTCGTTCCACGATGGTGCTCGAAACGCCTCGGCGTAAATGAGCTTGAAGGTTCCCATCGGCCAGAGGCTCACATTGCTGGCAACGCGAGGCGATACCACGGCGTCGTACCGGTTGCTGGCGTCGATGCGCGCGCCCCCATTCAGAACGAGCCACTCCGCGGGGGTCCAGGTTTGCTGGACGTAGGCGCCCACCACCACCTCGGTGGCGTCGATGATGTTGCTGCTCGAAGCCCGATAGGCGAGCGTTTCGGCGTTCTGTACGTCGGACTTCGCGCGCACGCCCAGGTAGCGCCCGTCGGCTCCCACCAACGTCACCAGGGTCGAGTTGGCGAACCAATTGAAAGTGCTCTGCACCTCCACACCCGCCCATCGTGACATGCCGAGCGAATGGTAGAGGCACGGCGTCCTGTCGCCGTACACGCAACTTTGCGCCGCCGATTCGGTAAAAAAGTGCTGGCTATCGAAGGTGTCGCCGTAGAGGCGCGTGGTGAGCTGAACCACGGGGGATAGCAGCGTCGTGTACCGCACGTCGCCCCACGCCGATCGATCGAGCTCGTAGTTGTCGGGAGCATCGAAGTCTCCCTCGTAGGGCGAGGTGGCGGCCGAGTACGGCGCCGCCCGCTTGTACGTCGACGCGTGGAGATTGACCTCGAAGTTGCCGCTCGACAACCGGACATGACCGGCCGGAACCTCAGCATAGTAAGAGCTTCCGGCCTCACCGCCCCAGATCCCGTCGGGTTTTCCGCCACGCCGGGTCACGGTGCCCACGCCCGAGACGGGGTCCACTCCGAAGGTCTGCGGACCGATCGAAAACACGGGGCCGTCTTGCCTGTAGTAGTCGAGCTGCAGCGTGAGATCGGTATTGCGGCCGAGCTGCAGGCCCGCTCCCGCGGCGACTCGATTCGATTTTCCGATCTCGATCTCGTCCAGAACGTGAAATCCAGCGAACTCCTGGGCGCGCTTGGTGATCACGTTGATGACGACGAACATCGCGCTCGACCCGTAGAGCACCGAGCCAGGTCCGATCACCACCTCGATGTGATCCACCATTTCCATGGGAATGGCTGCGCCGCGCCCGAATTGAGCACCCCCAAACAGCGGCTCGTTGACCGCGTGTCCGTTCACGAGCAAGAGCAGGTGGTCGCCATGATCGCCGGTCACCATCACGCCCCGTGCGCCCACGTCGATGTCGCGAAGCGGGTTGGCCGTCACGACACCAAGCGATAGAAAATCGATCGCCTCGTCGAGTGAGCGGATTCCAAAGCGACGGAGCTGCTCGGCGGTCATGCTGGTGGAGAGCCCGGGCGCCGCGGTGCTCGTCTCGGCCGATTTCGAAGCCGTCGTGACGACGTTCTCGTTCAGCAAGGCGGCGAGATCGGAGCCCGACCTGTCCTGCCCCACCGCGGGGCGTGTCGCTGAAGCCACAGCCATGGCGATCGCCCCGAGCATCGACAGCCGGTAGCTGCGCCTCATTCGTAGATCCTCATGAGCTTCAGGGCCTCGGCTCGAAAATCTACGTGCTGTTTCCTGGCTTGAGTGAGGTGAACGAGGAGCTTGGGCTTACCGGACACCAGATCGAATCCGAGCACGATCCCCGCCGGCACGTACTCGGCCACGCCCCCCACGGTGAGAAGGTCGAAGTTGCTCATGGCCTCGCGGATGCCCTCGATCTGCGGGGTGAACCCCGGCCCGAGGTAGATGATCGCGTACCCGCGGGCCTTGCATAGCTCGCTCAAACTTTGCGGATCGGTGTACGTGAAGAGCTCTTCATCGTGCGGCAAGTCGGCGATCAGCGCCACCGCAGACAGCGCGCTCTTCATCTCGGTCGCCACGAGCGTCGACTCGTTGTCACTGGCCTTGGAAAGAATGAGCACCTTGGTCCGTTCGCCAGCGCGAGCTGCGAAATTCCGGTCGTAGACGACCACTTTGGCGATGAGCTCGGCTTGAAGGCGAATCGGTACCAGCACGCTCTGCGATGAGCCTCGCCGCGCCAACGTCGTCGCCACAGCCCCCAGCAGCACGGCCCGCCTTCCCCTTGTCGATTGTTGGAATCGCACGCGGTGGGTCATGGTCTCATGCGGTGACCCGTATGGCCAGCAGTCTCGAACGCTCAATCGTCCGGCAGGAGGCCCAGGGGATGAGGATGCCTGCGGCAGAGGGGCCCAGGAACTACGCGGCTTTTACCATCGTCGCGTTCAGGGCTCCTGGATCACCAGGAGTCTCGGCGAATCGCTGAGCGCCGCATCGATGGTGATGCCCGTCGAATGACGGGAGATGATGTCGGCGCTGGCCACCCGGTCGAAGAGTGGATCGTAGAGGGTGACGGTGCTTTTCGGGTCGACCTGATCGATCGTCAAGTGGTGGCTCTCTTCGAGATCGGTTGCCGGGCCGAGGGGTGTCAAGTTGCGGGTCATCACGTAAGTTGCCACGACGAACTTCTTCTTGTCCGCCTGAAACGGATAGAACGCAACCACGTCGGCGTTGTGCAGGTCGGGGTGAGGGGGCGTGCCGTCACCCTCAAACTGCAGGCTACCGTCGCAGCCGGCGATCGACAGAAGGTCGATCCGCCGCGGCGCTTCTCCGTCCGGGCCGGCAAATGCGCCAAGCAGACGCCGCGTCGCCTCGAGCGGCGCGTCGCTGGCGCCCGAGGAGTCGAGCAAATGATCCGCTGATCCCGGCCCGAAGTACGGAAAGACCGCCGCCGCGCCCTGGCCCACGTAGGCCACCAGCGCGCGCAGCAAGGCCTTGGCGGTCATTCTGCGCGAATCGGCGTCGCTGATCGCAATCCCGACGGAAGCTGGCCACGAATTGTCGAAACCCAGCGCGCTCACCCAGACGTCGGGCCTGCCCGCGGCCCGCCCGAAGGTGCCGCCACTGGAGTTGCTCGTCGGGATGTTCGACAGATCGCGTTCCACGCTCGGCGGCAGGATGCCCGTCAGCGGCAGCTCGGGGAAGAACGCAGTGTACGAAGGTGTGAACGCTTCTTGCCACCCGTCCGCCGCCGGCGCACCGTTCAACCCGCCGAAGGCATCGAGACCACGGCTCGACGTCACCGGGTAGAGCGAAGCGGCGACGGGCTCCGCGGCGTCAGCAGGGAAGCGAAACGCGCGGAAGCGCACGTGGCGGCTCAACGCGGAAAAACCGGGGAGCCCTTGCGGATCAAACCAGCGCGTGTTGGAAAATCCATCGACGATGCCCACGTCGCCGGCATCGAGCGCTGGATCGTGAAGTCGAGCCGCGGTCCGGCTGCGAATCTCGTGGATCGTACCATCGACGCTCGTCGTCTCGATGGGCGGATCGTAGTAGCTGTTGATGTCGAGAAAGGCAGACTTCAGGGGAAATTCGTTCCACAGCTCGATATCGAACCCGCCCTTGCCGTACTTGGCCTTCGCCGTTCGCACGACGAGATCCACGTACGAGAGCCAGCCCGTCATCGTCGCCTCGAATCCGGGGTTCGGGGTCCCGTCGGCCTGTTTCGGCCGCCGAAAGGGCTCGTAGTGGAAGGTCGAAGCGTCGTGCGCACCGGCCGCGAGATCGCTGGGCAACGGTTTGGACAGAGTTGCCCATCCGTCACCCGTGTAGTCGACGATCAAGACCTCGGCCGAGAGCTTCTTGTCGAGTCGGTCGAAGCCGGTTCTGCCGCGCACGATTTGCGCTAGCCCCGCAGCGTCGAGCTGGACGCGACGATCCCCGCGACTTGCGACCGCGACCGTGGTTAGCTTCAGGTGGTGCACGGGGCAGGGGACGCCCTCGTCTCCGTTGAGCAGGATTTTCGGGCGGAGCCCGGCCCTGGAGACGAGGTCCTCTTGGGCAAGGATGGCGACGCTGACGGCGGTGGACCACGTGCCCGGATCGACGTCGTCCACTCCGTCCCACGCCCACTCCGTCCCGATGCGGAAAAAACCCGCACGCGCGAGCTCAGTGGCGATCGTACGCTGCACCGTGAGGTCGGTGGTGACATTGGGCATGACGCCGCCCGCCGCGCGTCGCATTCGCTCGGCGGACCAGGTTTCGGAATACGCACGCCAAGGCTGCAGCCAGTGCGAGCGATCCACTTCGCCCAGCGTCGTCTGCGCGAGCGGCGTCACATAGGGTGCGCTGCATTCGACGGTATCGGTGGCGCCGCCGAGCCGCACTGTCTCGACGATGCGATCGGAGCAAGCGCCGATCCCTGCGCCGCACAGAAACACGGCTGCGCGCCGCCCGTGCATCAGAACGCGGTCGTCGCCGCGAGCGCGGCGAGCAAAGATGGTGTGCCGGCGTGCCCGACGTCCGCGCCGGCGATGGTGACCACGGCGCGAGGAGCCGTGAAGAGGGCCTGCACGTCGAGGTTTGCCAGCAGCGGTCCTCCCAGACGAAGCGACGCGCCGGCACCGATGGATCCCAGGGCCGCCCATGTGCCGCCCGTCGTTCCGAGGTACGGTGGCGCGCCGACGGACGAAAAGCCCAGGTGGTAGGCGCCCACGCCTGTCGAGACCGTCGGGCGCAGCACACCGCGCGTGCCCGACAGCACGACCTCGAGCAGAGCGAGCTGCTGGTGAACGGTTGCCGTACCCGCCACGCTGCTGCGATCGACCGAGGTTCCCAGCCCGAGCACGCCGAGCCTGGCACCCAGCGCGGGTGAAGGGAAATACGTAAAGCGAGCCATCGGGCTGATCGCGGTTCCGAGACGCTGGAGACTTTGCAACACTCCCAATCCCGCACCGACTGCGAAGCGAGGCGCGCGGTTGTCCGTGACGGGGTGCGAGCGTGCGTTGTCCGGGGCCGTCTCGGTCGGCTCTGAGGGCGCCGCAGATGGCTCGGCGTGCAGTCCGAGCTCGACCATACTCGCGCGCAGGATCTCCACGGCGTGCACGGCGAGCGCCGCGGACCGTCGCTCGGGATCGGGCTCGTCGATGCCGACGTGCTGCACGACGGTCTTGCCCCGGCGCACGTCGGCGATCCAGATCTCGGCGCTGCGAGCGGGGCCCGGGCCGGAGCTCGCATCGAAAATGCCGAACGTGGCAATTGCGTGCGCCGCTTGCCCCGCCGCTTGTAGCGCCGAAGGACGATCGCGTTCGGCGGTGCGATCGACGAGAACGACGTCGAACCCAGCGGCACCGAGCTCGCCGCGCACGCGCAGGACCGCTTCGGACGTGACGTCGTTGGCGATCGAAGGTCGCAGCACGGCGACGCGGGACATCTCGGTGCTCTCTGCGCGCGCTGCGTGCAACAGGAGAAGGACGATGGTGGCGAGCCCGGTACGCGTCGTGCGCGCCGCCTTCATGGTCGATTGACGAGCTCCTGCGCCGCGGAAGCGTACGGCCCGTTGGGGAAGCGTTCGAGGTACGTTCGCGCCAAGGATCGCGCTTGCTCCGCGCCCCGCGATCGACGAACGGCGATCATCTTTCGGCCCAGCGCTTCGGAGGCGTACGTCCCACGCGGTTCATCTTCGAGGTAACGACCATACCACTCGACGGCCTGCTCGAGCGAGCCATCGCTCTCCGACACGCCCCCCAAAAAGAAAGCGGCATCGTGAGCCTGGGGAGATTTGGGAAAACGCCTGCGCTCGGCAGCGAGAGCCTTGCGTGCCACATCGTTGCGCCGTGCATAGC
>JBBSDY010000046.1:0-11919 GCA_038240245.1 Polyangiales bacterium | reverse complement strand
GGGGTGACCTTGTTCGTCACTTCCGCGGCCGTATAACAAAGCATCCGCTCGGCGCCGACGTTGAAGATCTGGATGACTCCCTTGGCGTCGGTGGCGATGCTCGAGAAGTTGGCGCTGTTGAAGATCGCGCTTTGAAGAGCCCCTGCCTTGACCAGCGCCTCTTCGGCCAGCTTGCGAGCGGTATTGTCGGTACCGATGAGCAGGTATCCGATGATAACGTCCTGCGCGTCGCGGAGCGCGGTGACCGACACCACCGCGGGGAATCGGCTCCCATCCTTGCGGATGTAGGTAAGCTCGTAGATGTCCTCGATCCCGCGTGAGGCCTTGAAGACCAGCGCTTCGAATCCCGGTGCAATCGGCGTTCCGAGCTCGTCGCTCAGCTCCTTGGCGCGCACGATCACTTCCTGCGGATCGGAGATGTGGGCCGGGGTGATCCTGTTGACGACGTCAGTGGCTGCGTATCCGAGCATCCGCTCGGCACCGACGTTGAAGATTTGAATGACGCCCTTGGCGTCGGTGGCAATGCTCGAGAAGTTGGCGCTGTTGAAGATCGCGCTCTGCAAGGCCCCCGTCTTGAGCAACGACTCCGCGTGCCGTACTTCGATGTCCACAGCAGCAGCTTCGGCCGTGGTTCTTTGGCCAGTGAGCACTATGTCCCCCGTTCGGAGATCCATCAGCAGGATTCGCCTGCGCTCCCGAGCTTTAGGGCGGGCGGGCGCCAGGCCCGGCGCAATGGCCAAGTCCCCGACCTCCCAATATCGCCAGCGCGATTGGCTGCGCAATGGTGCTTTGGTCTGGTGCTACTGGTAGCAGCAGGTGAGTCTGGCAGCAGGTGAGTCAGAGCGGGCGCGGCGAGCTATTTCACTGCGTGACCATGCGCCACAGGCCCGAGTTCGTGTTCGCCGAATAGAGGATGTGGTGGTCCGGATCGTACCCGAAGTACACCGTGCCGTGAGCCATGGCCGGCGATGCAAACGAAGTCCACTTCGTGGGATCGCTCTCGGACGCGGTGAAGTAGGGTTGCTGGTTGGCGCCCGCGTTGCGCAAGCTATTGAACAAGCGCTTGCCGTCGCCGATGATTCCATAGCCATTGGGCGATCCGGCGATCTGCGTCCACTTGTGCCCGTCTGCGCTGCGGTTCACGCCGTAGTCGCTGCCCGTGTAGAAGCTGCCGGTCGGCGAGAGGTACACCTGATGATCCGAGCCGGGTGCGACCTTCTCCCAGCTTGCCCCGGCATCGCCCGTATAAAAAAGCCCATTTTGCGTCGTTCCGAAGAGCCAGCTGGCACCGCCAAGCATGAGCGGACCTGCCCCCTCGCCCCAGCCTGGCAGCGGACCCTTGAAGAGGCGCCAGGTGACACCGCTGTCCTTGGTCTCCGCCATGCACTGGGGACCGGTGGGACCCTTGCAGTCGGCGTGGAACGACAAGACGACGTGCCTGTGGTCCGTCGGGTCCATCGATAGGTCCTGGAAGAAATTGTAATCCACGGTTTGGGCGATCTCGCTGCCCGGCGGGGCCGTGGAGTCCCAGTCGACGCCGCCGTTGACCGACTTGAGCAAGCTCGGGTCCGAGCCGTAGAGACTGCCCGCAAAGATCACGTTGGGATCGACCGGATCGAGGGCCATGCTCCACAGCGTTCCCGAATCGAGCACCGCGGCGTTCCTGCCGGTGCTGACCTTCGTCCATGTCGCCCCGCAGCTCGTGGACTTGAAGAGCCCCTTCTTGTCGGTGCCCGCGAAGATGGTGCCCGCGTGAATGGGGTCCACGAGAATCTGCACGATGCCGTTGCCCGCGTTGGGATCGATCGCGGTCGGTGTGATGCTGTCGAAATGGTCGACCGCGCCGAGTCCGTCGCACGCGCCGATGACGTGCGGCATCCCACCGCCGCCACCGGTACCGCCGCCACCAGCTCCGACGCGGCCTGCCGCGCCCGCGCCGCCGCCATCCCTCGCGCTGCCGCCAGCGTTCGAGCTGCCGCCAGCGTTCGAGCTGCCGGCGTTCGAGCTGCCTCCGCTGGCTGTCGTTGCGGCGGCTCCGGAAGAGCCGGTGCTCGACGTGCCGCCGGCCGCGGAACCGCCCGAGCTGCCGCCGGGACCGCCGCTACCGTCCGCGCCACCCGCCTGTCCCGGGTCCGCCTCGCCGGTGGTACCGCTGTCGGCGCCATCGCTGCAACCCACCACGAGCGCAGATAGACCCAATGCCAAGACACGACCTCGCATTCGCATGGCGGACCTCCTCGCGACGCGCGCTGTCGTTGCACGCCGTGTGGATTTAGCCTAACCGACGCGGTGTCTTGCCCACTTGTACTTTCTTCGGTTTCCGTTTGACTTCGGGTGTGTGTTGGCGCGCGCGAAATTCTTGGGGCGACGCCCCCACCTCACCGCGAAACGCACGACAGAAATAGGCAAGCGAGCGGTAGCCGGACAGCTCGGCCACGCGTGTCACGCCTAGCTGGGTGGTGGCGAGAAGCTGCCGGGCGCGCTGCAGGCGAAGGCGGGCGACGTAGGCCGAGAAGGGAACACGTTCCCGTTTTTTGAAGAGCTCGGAAAAGTAGGTCGGGTAAAAGCCTGCCACCCGCGCGACTCGCTTCAGGGTGAGCTTCTCGCCGTAGTGCTGCCGGATGTAGTCGACGGCGCTTTGCAGGCTGCGGTCGTGGCGCGCGGACACCGGGCGAATCACCGCCGCGCTCGCATCGGCGATCGCCGATCGGTAGGCGGAAAATAGCTCACCCATCGTGCGCGCTGCTGCCGAGGACCGATCGATAGATTCGCACAACGCGGCGAAGCTTCTCGGGTCGAGTGCGCCCGTGCTGGTCAGCGTGTCGGTCACGCGCTCGAACCCGACCTCGAGCTGCGCCCGCGCCGGCTCGAGGCGGTATCCGCAATGGATCGCCACTGCCTCAAGGTACCGATCGAACCGTGCCGCCAGGAGGCCGGGTCGCTCTTCGACGAAGGAACCGAGCTCCTGACGCAAGACGCGCAGCGAGTCCTGCGCTTTTTTGGCGCCGCCGTCGGCGCTCACCAGCTTCGCGCCCTGGGTGAGAGCGGACTCCGCGGCACCGAGCGCCGCCTGGTAGCTCTGGCTGGGCAAGGTGGACTCGGTGATGGAGCTGACTCCACAATAGAGCGACAATCCGAAGCGCTGTCTCGCGAGCGCCGAGGCGCGGTCGGCGACGTCGAGAATCTTCTGTCGCTTGCGTTGTGCGGAGCCATTCGAGCCGGACAAGAAGATGACGCCGTGATCGCCGACCTTTCCCACGAGGACGTCGACCAACTTGCTCGCCAGCTCGACACAACTGCGCTGAAACGCATCGCGACCTACCGCGGCATCGACCTGGTCGAGATCGGAGTCGCGGCTCACGGTGAGGCCGACCAAAACCTGATCGGCGCAACGCGACAGCCCGGTCTTGCCCAGCTCGTACGCGCTGGCCGGTCGGCGCCACGTATACGGCGAGCGCTCGTCGACCATCATGGCCACGACCTCCCACATGCGGTCCGCTCCGCGAGCCTGTTCGAGCTGAGGACGCAAATCGTACGTCTCCTGGCTGAGCTCGTCGGAAGATCCCTGCCCGGCGATCAGCTGCGCCACGCGATCGAGCAGCCGCACGAATGTGGCGAGCCTCGCCCGGTCGAGGACCAACGTGGAAAGCGTGACGCGCAGGTACCAAGCAAATTCGGGATCGGCGAGGTGGCCCTGTCGACGGGTGAGAGATCGCCAGCGATCGAGAACGACGGCGCTGGTGGGTCGCATCGACAAGAAGGGTCCGGTGACGAGCGTGGCGATCACCTTGCCGTTCACCAGAACGGGGACGAACAGATCGGAGCTGCCACGGTGCTCGCCACGCACGATCTTCTTCGTCGCTTCGACCTGGGCGAACATCCGCACGTTGTAGGCGTATCGCTCGGCCTCGACGCCATGCTCGGTTTCGAAGCTCGATAGACTCGTCGCTTCGCTGTGGATGGGCCACCAGGGGTTGATGCGCCACGGCACGCCATAAACGAGCGACGCCGGAATCCGCAACACCTCGAACAGGTGCGCCACGGCAGGGACGATGAGCGGATAGGGAGCGTCTTGCGTCGGCTTCAAGGTCTTCGCTCGCTCGACGCCGCATCGATCACGTCGCGCACGTACGTCTCGACGGCGATTTTGACTGCGTAGTATCGCGGTGCGTCGCCCAGCTTGGTGGCGATTGTGAATTTCAGCGGCTCGCCTACCTGGCTCGACCAGTGCGGAGCATCGATGGTGCGTTCGTCGCTGGTGAGAGAAGAGAACGTTCCCACCTTCGGAAGGAGCAAGTCGAGGGTGAAGTCGGTGGGGCTTTTCTTGGTGTCTCTCGGCAGCGTCCCCACCTCGACGAAAATCCGGGCCCGGGCATAGCCGGCATCGGATGACGGCCAGTACGGCGTCTTCGGGCTGCCCAGCGCGACATAAAGGCGGTCGCCCACGATCTTCACCACGGCGCCGGCGGCAGCGTCGTCATCGAGATCGAACGAGCGGCTTGGCGGATCGGGCGTCCCCTTGTCGGGCGTGATCTCGATGTGCAGGTGCGACGAGAAGGGCGCGTGCCGGGAAGGCGCTTCCAGCAGCGACTTCCATCGTTCGATTTGGCGAATGCAGGATTCGTCGCCGCGACAATCGTCGACATGGCCCGTCACCATGGCGTTGCAGATCGAGCGACGGAAGGAGGCCACCGCTGCGCAGAAGCGTTCGTCGCGATGGGCGCGGGCGACGCAAAGAGGATCGTGCGCTTCGCCCCTGGTGAGGCCATTGAGGGGGCAAAGGTTGGCGTCGCCGATCAAAACAGCGACGTTCGACTCGCAACGCGATCGCAACGTCGATGAAGAAATCGGCTTGCAGAGCTGCCTGTCCCTGCTCTTCAGGGCTTCGAGCAGGCGGCAGGCATCGCGCGTGAGGGTGTCGTATCCGAGCGAATCGATCGCATCGGCGAGAACGGGATCGGCCGTGCCTCGCGCGCGAGCGCAGGCATCGACGCTGTCGAACGACGTGATGTCGTGCTTCAGATCGCCGCTCGGAGGCTTAGGATCGGACTCGGTGACCACGCCCGCCTCGGCTTCGAGTCGGGCGAGATCGCGTCGCCGGTCCTCGGAGCGATCCTCGGAGCGATCGCCCGCAGCGCCTTGCCGCGCTGGCCGTGCTCGTTCAGGTGCGGCACCCGGCTCCCGTCCGGGCGGCTCGTCTTTGCAGCCGGAGGTGGCAACGCAAGTAGCTGAAATAAAAACAGAAAGAAGAACAATGACCGCCCCGTTGACAAGATTCTTGCGAGCTGAACGAGTGCGCAGTATACGGAAAAGAAGAGATGGCGGGCCGAAAGCCGCGCCAATAGAAAGAGGCCGAACCATGGACGACAAGAACCGCTCGAAAGCCCTAGAGCTCGCAATTGCCGGGGTCGAAAAAGAATTCGGCAAGGGGGCCATCATGCGCCTCAAAGACGGCGAATCTCTCCACGAAGAGATCCCCGTCGTTCCTACGGGTTCGATAGGGCTCGACCTGGCGCTCGGCATTGGCGGTTATCCACGTGGCCGCATTGTGGAGATCTACGGGCCCGAGTCGAGCGGTAAAACCACGCTCACCCTCCACGCCATCGCCAGCGTGCAAAAGCAGGGCGGCGTCGCGGCATTCATCGACGCCGAGCTCGCGCTCGACCCCACCTACGCCAAGAAGCTCGGCGTCAAAACCGAAGAGCTCCTCATCAGCCAGCCCGACTACGGCGAGCAGGCCCTCGAGATCGCCGACATGCTGGTCCGCTCGGGCGCGGTCGATCTCGTCGTCGTCGACTCCGTGGCTGCCCTCGTTCCCAAGGCCGAAATCGAAGGCGACATGGGCGACAGCCATGTCGGCACGCAGGCCCGCTTGATGAGCCAGGCCTTGCGCAAGCTCACGTCCAACGTGGCTCGCAGCCAGTGCCTCTTGATGTTCATCAACCAAATCCGCATGAAGATCGGCGTCATGTTCGGCAGCCCCGAGACCACCACCGGCGGCAACGCTCTCAAGTTCTACGCCTCGGTGCGTCTCGACATCCGGCGCATCGGCGCCATCAAAGAGGCCGCCACCCTCGACAAAAAAGAGCCGGGCGTCGTCGGCAACCGCACCCGGGTCAAGGTCGTCAAAAACAAGATGGCTCCCCCCTTCCGCGAGGTCGAGTTCGACATTCTCTACGGGCAAGGCATCAGTCGCGCCGGCGACGTGCTCGATCTGGCGTCCGAGGATGGCGTCGTCGAGAAAAGCGGGGCCTGGTTCTCGTTCCAGGGCGAACGCATCGGCCAGGGGCGCGAGAACGCTCGCGGCTACCTCGAGCAACACCCCGAGATGCTCGACAAGGTCGAGGCGCTCCTGCTCGCCAAGCATGGCATCGTGCGCGGGCCGGCCCTGGTTGCCGGCGAAGACCGACCCGCCCCCAACGGCACTTCCACCAACTCCAAGGGGCCCAGCTCTGGCGGCGCCCAGGCCGCACGCGCCGTGCCGAAAGGCCCCGCCAACTGAAAATCTACATCATGCGCCACGGTCCGGCCGAGGACGAAGCAGGAACCGGCCGCGACTTCGACCGCAAGCTGACCGCGAGCGGCCGGGCCCGCACCGAGCTCGTTGCCCGCGAGCTCGGGGTGCGTGGTGAGCAGCCCAGGCGCATGGTGTCGAGTCCGCTGCGACGAACCATCGAAACGGCCGAGGTCGTGGTGGCCACGCTCGGCCTCCACCTCGAGATCGAGGTGCGCGATGAGCTCGCCCCGGGTGGTAACTCGTCCGGCCTGGTGCGCGAGCTGGCCGGCGCCGGGGCCAAGCGCGTCATGCTCATCGGTCACGAGCCCGACGTGTCGCTCCTCACGGCGCACCTCCTTCCCAGTTGGTCGCGAGGTTTCGACAAGGCGATGGTCGTCGGCCTCAAGATCCAGCGCGGCGAGGGCGCCGAGTCACGCGTTTTGCCCAGGTGCCGCTTCGTCATCGAGCCAAAGCGCATCGCCGGCTAAACAACCCGAAACTGGCGCGGCAGACGGCCGAAGGGAGTCCATGGAGACCCGGACGACGCCCGATCCTGGTCCTGCCCAGCCCCCCCCTGACGAACCGCTCGAATTCCCGCCTGTCGCGCGGGAAAGCCAGGCCCTGTCGCGGGGTTACGGTGATGCTTGCACGGGGTCCTGGGTGGTCTTCTAAGTAGCTGAACTACTTGAACAAAAAGTGGTTGCTTGACAAGGTAGGCACCCCCCCATACCCCATCCAGGTAAGGCTTCCCAGCATGCGCGGACAGACTGTCTTCCCGTTCTTTCAGCCCCCCGACGGTCGGGTGGGACGCGGACGCCTCGTCGCGCAGGTGGCTCCCCGCATGGCGCCCGCGGCTCTTCGCGTGCCCAACCCTGTCCATGCTCCTCAGATCGCGCTGCAGTTCCCGCAGAGCAGCCCGCACATTTTCGTGCACGAGGGCGCGCGGCAAACGTTCGAGCGCCGCCTCCGTGCCGCGGCGCCGGGGCCGGTGGTGCTCGCGGTCACCGACAACGTGCACAGCATGGTCTCCTATGCCCGACGGCGGGGCATTCTGCGCGCGCGTGTGCATCTGATGTTTCTCGACGCGCCAGCGTCGGTGCAAGACGCGCTGGTCCGCTATATCGTTCGCGGCGACCGCGCCGGCTCGCAGGTCGTCGGGCGCTACATCGATGCCAATGGCCACCGCATCAAGGCGACGCGGCCCGTGCTGCGGGCACTCAACACCAAGGGCCGGCACCACGACCTTCTCAGCATCTTTCACGAGGTCAACACCAAGTACTTCGGCAGCACGGTCGATGCGCTCGTCGCGTGGGGCCATGCCCGAGCGCGTCTCCGCCGCAAGAAGCCACGCAGCACCATCCAGCTCGGAAGCTACAGCGCCGTCGAGAGGCTCATCCGCATCCACCCCAACCTCGACCGCTGCTGGGTTCCTCGCTACTTCGTGCAGTTCATCATCTACCACGAGATGCTCCACCACGTGATCTCGGCCAGCCGCGGCGCCGGCCGCGCGCTATTGCACCCCCCCGAGTTCCGCCAGCGCGAGGGTCAGTTTCGCCAATACGAGCGCGCCGTCCAGTGGGAAAAATCCCATATCGGTCGCATTCTGCGCTTCTAGGTCTTACGAGCCTCGACGCGCTCGATCTGCGCTCCCAGTCCGCGCAGGCGTTCTTCGATGCGCTCGTAGCCGCGATCGATCTGCTGCGAGTTGTGGATGGTGCTCTTGCCTTCGGCGACCAGTGCGGCGATCACCAACGCCATGCCCGCGCGGATGTCGGGTGTCACCACGGTTTGCCCGTAGAGTTGCGAAGGGCCAATCACGATGGCGCGGTGCGGATCGCAAACCGTCACCCGCGCTCCCATCGCGATCAGCCGATCGACCCAGTAGAGGCGGCTTTCGTACATCCACTCGTGGATCAGCGAGGTTCCTCGGGCCTGCGTGGCCAGTACCAGCGCAATCGAGGTGAGATCCGCCGGGAATCCCGGCCACGGAGCATCGTGAATCTTCGGAATCGCCCCGTGCAAGCCGTCCTGCACCAAGAGCTCGCCGTGATGGGGAACGAAGATGTCGTCACCGTGAACCTCGTAGTGCACGCCCAGCTTGGCAAATGCCGCCGCGGTGACCCGGTGCTCCTGCGGTCGCGCTCCACGGATCCACAGGTTGCCGCCGGTCATGGCGCCCAGGGCGATGAAGCTTCCCACCTCGAGGTAGTCGGGCCCCGCCTCGGCGGTGCATCCGTGAAGTCGTGGCTGACCCTCGATTTGCAAAGTGTTGGTGCCTAGCCCCTCGATTTTCGAGCCCATGGCCACCAGCATTCGACAGAGATCCTGGACGTGCGGCTCGGAGGCGGCGTTGCGAAGCGTCGTGCTGCCCTTCGCCAGGGCGGCGGCCATGAGCGCGTTCTCCGTGGCCATCACGCTCATTTCGGTCAGGAAGATGTCCTTGCCGACCAGACCCCTTGGCGCCGACATCACATAGCGATCGGGTCGCACCTCGATCTCGGCGCCCAGCTCGCGCAGCGCTTCGATGTGGGTGTCGACGGGGCGTCGGCCGATCTTGTCGCCGCCAGGGGTAGGCAGCTCGGCGCGTCCCGTCCTTGCCAGGAGCGGCCCCGCGAGCACGAAGCTCGCACGCATTTGCTGGCAAAGATCGGGTGCCGGCGTGCTCGTGCGAAGCTTGGTTGCCCGACAACGCACGCGGTCGGGAGCATCGCTCCCCACGTCGACGCCGAGATCGGCCAGCGTCGCCTGCATGGTGAGCACGTCGCGGATCTGCGGCACATGGGTGACCGTGACAACGTCGTCGGTCAGAAGCGTGGCGGCGAGCATCGGCAGCGCGGCGTTCTTGTTTCCGGCGACGCGGATCTCGCCCGACAGGCGGCGACCCCCTTCGATGACCAGGCTATTCACGGTTCACCGCCGGATACTAACCCGACCAGCTCGGTCCCCACCGGCTTTTCCACATGGCGGCGAAAATCGGCGAGGCGGCGAAAATCGGCGAGCAGAATTTTGAACGACGCACAAGAAACTTCCAGCGCCGCCGGTGTACGTCGTCACGAGGGGTGCCGGCGCTACTGGAAGACGATGTCGTCAATCCAGATCTGAAACGCGGGCGTGGTCACGTTGAAGCCGATCTCGGCCACATTGGCGGCGTTGAAGGTGCTGGCATTGCTGAGGCCGCAAAATGGCACGCTGAACTTCTGCCAGCTGCTCGTCGCGTGAAACACCATCACGTGTTTGGATTGGCTCGGATCATCCTTCAGCGTCACGAAGGCGGTGATGTCGACGTTGGCGTCGGCCATCGCCGCGAAAGTGAAGCCCTGGAACGCCGACACGTTTTCACACGCTGGATCGGGCCCCGGCCCGATCCAGAATGCCGTCGTGCCCGTGCACCCCGCGCCCTTTAGCGACATCGCCGCCTTGCTCGCCTGATCGAAGGGATTGGGTTGCGGCACGAGCGGGTTGGCGAACTGCTTCTGCCAGTTTTGGCTGCTGGGAGGCATGGGGATCGACTGGACGCATCCCGCGCTGCCCGAATCAGCCCAGTGGCCCCACCAGCCGCCAAAGCTGCCGAGGTTCGCGCCTTCGGGCCGCACACCTTGCCCGTCGTTGTCGTCCTGCCACTCGGCATTGTCGAGAATCGGTTGCGCTTTGGTGGCCGTGCAATTTTGACGGCCGTTGACGGACGGACACGAGCAGATCGCGGCGCCAGCCGGTAGCGTATAGCTGCAGCTCGCGAATGTGCCGCCATCGCCGGACGGCGTCGATCCAGCCGCGCCGCCGACGCCGGAAACCGAGCCGGCACCGCCCGCGGCGCCCCCGGCACCGATCCCCGCCGTACCCGCGGTCGATCCTGCCGCACCCGGACTGCCCGAAGATCCTTGCTGATCTCCACCGCTGCCGGCCGTGCTCATCGCGCCGGCGCTCGATCCGCTCGCTCCACCCGACAAATCGGCTCCGGCGGCGCCCGAGGGCTCGCCCGCGCCGGAACCCGAGGAGCTACAAGCGGCCACCACGAATGCAGCGAATCCGGCGGCGACCAAGAGATAAGTTTTCGCGGATTGCATATGCATCTCTGACGATACCATGGCGGTATCAGGCGAAAGCGCAGTATCGAAAATCAACAGTGAATGTCGATTTTTCAACGGCCGGCCGCGCGTTGCTTCTGCAGGTCAAGGCGTCAAGGCGTCAAGGCGTCAAGCATCTGGTTGGCCACCTCGCGGTCCACGGGTATCGGTGCGACGCCGAAGACCTGTGCAACCTCGTCCTGGTCGAACAAGAAGCGCTGCAAGACGTCGCGCGGATATTCCTCCAGTGCGAGCGCGTCGCCCCCCGCCGGTTGGCCGTCGAGGGCGCGAAGGTGATGCGAGCGCGCGCCGCTGCCCCGCATCGAATGACATTGCAGACAGCCTTGCTCGGCGGTGAGCGTTCGCAACAGCGGCTTCGGTAGCGAGCGCAACTCCGACAGGGGATCGTTGGCGACGACGCGAAAGCTCGAGGGGGTGAGCGCGAAATCGGCAAAGGTCGCGATCGGCGGCGCGGAGACCGGGCCTGCAAAATGCAAGAACGCGCCGACGGGTCGCGCGAGCAAAGGGCGCGGCGCTGTCTCGGGCCGGAAGGAGAAGGTTCGGTAGACGTTGTACGTAACCAGCAGCCGGAACAGGTTCTTCTCGTCATCGATTCCGACGACGATGACCGGCCTCCGTCGCTCGATCTCGGCGCGAGACAGGACGAGCTCTTCGCCGCGAGCGTTGGTGATCACGACCCAATCGCCCGTGCCGAGCTCGGGATGAGCGCCCAAGTAGGTGCCCAGATCGATGGTGTCGTAAGTGCGGCACGGCCATGGCTCGAGATCGCGCATCGTGCCGGCGAAAACGCGGCCAATCTGGGCGCGCAGGCCGTCGTCGACGGGTCGGCGCACGATGAGACCCTCGTCGGCCCAAAAAGGCTCGGTCGAAAGAGGAGCGCCCGCGCCCCAAACATCGGCGACGGCCCACGCGCTCTCGGGCCCGCCGGGCCAAGCATCGCCGCGAACGAAGGACGCCAAAAGATCCGCGACGTCGTTGCGTTCGCCCGACAAGTCGGCGAGCGTACGCGCATCGCGCGCGATAACGTGGAAGCTGCGAACGTTCGTTGCCCCAGCCTGCTCGAGCGCGCGTGAAAACGATCGCGCGCGCTGCGCCGAATCCGGCGAATCGCCGTGGGCCGAGAGAACGAGAAACGGAGGCGTGTCGGCCCGAACGTGGCGCAGAGCGCCGTCGTACACGCCGTTCATCGCGACGACGCCGCCGACACTCGCGGGCTGAAGATCGAAATGCCGGTCGAGCGCGAGCAGCGACACGAGCGACGCGCCCGCTTCGTTTCCGATCAGAACGGGATTTGGCGCAAGTCCGTATTCCATGGTGCGCCGCGCGATCTCGCGCACG
>JBBSDY010000045.1:0-11997 GCA_038240245.1 Polyangiales bacterium | reverse complement strand
CTGTTGGCTGACCCGCCGCTGTTGGAGGACGACGCGTCCCGATTGAGCGGAGTGAGATCGGGCACATCGCAGCCCGCGGCGAGAGCAGCCGACAAACAGAGCGAAAAAACGGCGGCCTTGCTGTGCTGGATCATGGTTTCTCCCGAAGAAACGCAAAATGCCGTCTCTCCGAGCCGGGTGCAATCCTCGAAGACGGCGTACTACGGAATGATCTTGGCGTCTCCGACGACATTGAGCACGAAGAAATTACCGTCGAAGCGCTGGCCGTTGGGGCCGTTCAGGATCCCCGGTATGACGTAGTTACAGTTACGGATCTCTCCGCCATTCTGGTCGTCCATCGTGAAGTTGACGTGGGCGCCACCCTTGAAACGGAAGGCGAACGTCGTATCGATGGGCTCGGTGCGGTGACCGGGGTGCGTCTGGTTACCGTTGAGCCCGTACGCCGAAGGCGGACTGTCGACCGAGAGGATGTACGTATTGAATCCCGAGCCCGGCGCGGAGGCCAACACCATCGGACGGGCATCGCGATCGGTGCAGATGTAGATGTCGTCGGGGGTCTTCTGCGCCGTCAGCTGCGCGCAGTTGACGTAATCCTTGGGCTCCATGACGCCGCGGACGCGGATCTGAGCTTCGTAGGTCTTGGTGGGGTCGCCGCCCATCGTCCAGGAGTCGAGCCCCTTCTTGTCGTCGGCGGGAAAGTGATCAATTCTTCGGCTTTCGCCGGCGTAGGGAAAGCAAATCGCGTCGGTATTGCACTGCGCAAGGTTACCGCTCGAAAAGCAGGTCGGGCAGGTGCCGCACGCATATTCGTAGCGATAGTTATCGAGCGCGATGGCCGGGTTCATCGCCGGCGGGGCACCCGATTCCATCGTCCCACCTTCGGGCATGGCCGTTGCCGATCCGCCGACGCCCGGGGCGCCTCCCGATCCCACCCCGTCGCCACCGCCACCACCGGTTCCGGTCGCCGAGCTTCCCCCGGCCGAGGTGGACGAGTTGTTGCCCGACGCTCCACTCACCGTCGAAGATCCGCCCGCCGAGCCGGCGGCACCGGTGCTCGAGATCCCGCTCGTCTGCTCGGGCGGAGGAAGGAGATCGGGCTGCGCGCAGCCTGCGATGATGCTGGCGCAGAAAGCAACGCTGGTGGCAAGCCCGATGGATATGTTCAATGGTTTCATGATTCCTCCAGATTGAAGACGACCTACCAAAGAGCTGTCAGGCCCGCGTTCAGGAAGTTCGCGGTTTGCGACTGTCCATAATACCACTTGTACGACGCATTGAAGAAGTCGAGGTCCAGGATGAGCGGTTTGGCCACGTGGTAGTTGATGCCCGCCGAGATGCCGGTTTGTGACTTGATGAGGCTCGACGTCAGTGCGACGTCAGTCGGCTGGGCAAACACGCGGCTGATGCCATAGCCCGCCATGAGATCGACAGGACCGACCGCCACCCTGCCTTGCACGTAGTAGCCATCGAACTTGCGAAGCTCGCCGGTAGTCGTGTTGGTGGTGGTGGGCGTGTTCTCGAAGGCGTAGGTCATGCCCAGGCCGTAGCCGAAGTGCGATGCGAACCCGAGGGCGAGCGCCGAGATCTCGAGCCATCCGCCATAACCGACGCCCCGCGAGGTGACCGAGTCGGGGTAGGCCTCGTGCCCCGCCTGCGGCACCGGCGGTTGACCCTGCACGCCGGAGTACTGCTGGTAGACCTTTTGCCATTCGCCATTGACGAAGAGATGCACCTTGCCGCTCGAGAACGCCTTGTTGAATTCGGCCTCGCCTTCGAGGCGAGGAAGAGGCGTGGCCGTATAGTTGCCGCCAATGACGGCAGGATCGTACATGCCGGCGGTGAGCTTGAAGCCCGACAGCTCGGGCGTGTTGTAGACGATGCCCGCACCGAAACCGGGAAAGATGACGCCGAAGCCGACGTGTCCGCAGGTGGGGCCGATGCTGTCGATGTTGCAGGGATTGCCCAGCCCGTTGCCGTGGCCGTAGTTGAAGTCGAGCTGGATGGCGCCGCGCGAGAAGAGCTCGAGGGTACGACCGGCCAAGACGCCGCCCCAGGGGCCGTCGATCTTGGCGTACGCCTCACGCATGTCGGGCGTGACGCTGCCGCCCTTGTCGCGCGCGCTCTCGGCGATGCCCCAGATGGCGATGTGGGTCGAGAGCTTGGTGTCTTCGGTGAGATCCTTCTTCACGCTGAACCCGAGCACCGCGCCCACGAACCCGCTGCGGATACGAAACGACACCAGCCGCCCGCTCGAGTTGAGCTGCGTGCTGTCGAACCACGAGCCCGGAAGAACGTTGTTCGGGATTTGCTCGGCGTTGGTGTAGTTCAAAAATGCGTTCACCCGGCCGTCGGTCCAAAATGACCAACCATCGGATTCGCCGACCTTCACCTCGGCCGATGCCCGATGTGCCCACGAGAAAACGAGCAGCGACGAAACCGAGATCGCCGGCCAGGACCGCGTCATGGTGCTGCGTCTGCCAATTTGGTTAGGTCTCACAAACGTTCTCCGGATCCGAAAATGAACAAGGTTCCCGCACGGTTTCGGCGCCGCCCACAGCGGATCGGACCGTATGTGTGGGTCTAAAGCGTCAGTACGCGCGCGCCACGGCTCAAGAAAACGCAGTCGCGAGGCGAATTTGCGCGCCGCGTCATTGCACGACGACAGTCAGGGCGGTGCGCCCGCCCCCGGGGCGACTTTTTTGGAGAGCCCCATCGCATACACCAAAAAAACGAGCTCGGGACCGTTGTTCCAGAGCCAGACGTCCTCGGGGGGCGACGTCTGCACCGTTCGCTGCAGCATGGGATCTTCGCGGCACATCCAGGCGATCAAGTCGGGGTTGGCTGCGTAGATGGCGGTGTTTTCGGCAACCAGCTCGGCCATGAGCTTGCGGAGATCAGCCCCCGGCTCGAGCTTGTCGAGCGGGTAGGTCTTGCTCGAGATGAGATCCGTCGCCAGGACGGCCTTGCCATGCGGGGTGATGAGCTGGGCCAGCGTGCGAAGGTGCGTCAGGTTCACGATCTGGCGGACCGCCTCGAACAGACGGTGCGTGCCACCGAGAACCTCGAGTGCGAAGAGCTGGAGTTGGGTCAAGACGCAAGCCGACAGCACGACATCGAAGGGACCGGGCAGAGACTCGACCACCTTGCGCGAAGCGTCGGCGGGGTGAGCCATCACCTCTTCGGGCGTGACCTTCATTTCCTTCCAACGATCGAGACGATCGACGAGACCTGATAGATCGACGGGGGCATGGCAGAACAGGCGTGCCTTCACCGGCGCGTCCTGCCGGTCGCGGGCACCTTCGATCGCCACTTGATCGATGTCGACGAGATGGATTTCGCGAAAGACACCGGCAAGCTTGGGCAGATCCAGATCGTGGCAGTTGCCGGCACCGAGGACGCCCAGACGAAGGCCCGAATCGAGCGAAACGCCGGCGCTGACGAGCGACGTCAGCTTTTCGCGGTGCGCGGCAAACGATGCTCCGTGCGCAAGCGCGCTCTGGTTGGAGATCCTCTGCGCCTCGATCCCGGCTCGCGCGCTCGACACGAACGAACCCTACTCCAGAAGAGACCAACCGCCAGCGCGGCAGCAGACAGCCAGGTTTTTTGGGTCAGGCGCGCACGCCGGGCAGCGCTCCCTGCCGGGGTGAGGTGAGGATCGTGGTGCCGGCCAACATCGACGCGGGCAAGCCGAACCCTTCGAGGATGGTGAGCCAGACATCGGTGAACGGGCGATTGGGAAACGCGAGAAACTGGCCGCCCTTGAACCCCATGTTCTTGCCGCCGAAGATGCTGACGGGCAGGTTGTCGCGTGCGTGCGTCCCCCTCGAGACCTCGCTCAAGTAGGGGATGACCGTGTTGTCGAGCAGGGCGTTTCCGTACATGTCCTTGGTCGTCTTCATCAAGGTGACCAGCTCGGCCATGCGCGTGTTGTACCAGATCTCGACGTTGCCCAAGAACTGCACGTTGGCCGAACGCTTGGTGGCGTCGGACTCGAAAATCTCGGCGTCGCCCACCTGGTGACTGACCGGGTGGTGGGTGTAGATCCCCTGGGGATTGGCGGGATGAATGCCCTTGAAGGCGATGTGGTTGGTGCCAGGCGACCACTGGAATGTCGCCACGCGCGTGAGATCGCAGGCGAACGCCGCGCGGATGATCCCCATGTGGAGCTCGCCGATCTGCTGGTGCAGAGCCTCGTCGGACATGCTGACGTTGACCGTCTCGGCGTGGTCCTTGCCATCATCGGGAATGGCCGCGACGCCGGGCGGCGCGGTGGTGAGACCGCACGCCATCGAGCCCATCTGCGAGTCGATCTCTTTCTCGAGGTTGCGAATGGCGGCTGCATGGCCATCGATCGCCGCGGACTGACTCGCCGGTGCCAGCGTGCGTAGCCTGTCGAGCTCGCGCAGCGAAAAGTCGAGCACGCTCTTCTTGGCGGCCCGCGCGCGCGCCAGCGCATCGGTGTTTCCGCCCCCGGCCATCATCGTACCGAACACGCGATTGTAGAGGTCGAGCGGCTTTAAATACGGCCGAATGGGCCTATTTTCGTAAGCATTGTTCTCGACGGCACCGCTGCCGTTGATGCCCGGCTTGGTGTCGGTGGCAACATCGTAGGTCAGGCAGCGACACGAGATCTCTTGATGGTCGATGCGATCGTCGCAAAGGGCCTGCAGCGACTTGAACGGCCTGTCGCTCAGCGTGGGAAGCTTGCTGATCATCATCTGATCCACCGAGGGGCCGGCCGCCATCGCGTCGTCTTGCTCGGTCTGGCCGGTGCGCGTCCACTTGGTGGGGCTCGCCGTGGCCATGATCACGCTGCCCTTCTCATGGCCTCCGCCCGGCCCCGGGATGACGTCCATGTTGAGGCCATCGATGATCACCATGTCACCCTTCAGGCCAGCGGTCTCGAACGGCTTGAGGAGCGGCGAAAACGTGAAATTGGTTCCCGTGCCCTGACACAACCAGAGCGGGCGAATCGTCCCCACCGGATGGTGCGTCAGCAAGAGGCGCTGAGGTGACGTCATGCCTTGCGCCGCTGCCTCGGTGTTGCGCAGCAGGGTGTGCAGCCCGACGGCAGCGCCCGTCCAGGCGAAGAAGTTGCGTCGTGCGATCTTGTACGAGCTCATTGGGCACCTGCTCGAAGCGCGAGGGTCTTGGACAGCGCGACTCCCCGAACCATGTTGGCAAAAGATTGATCCGTGGCCTTGAAGGCGTCGTGAATGGACTTGACCGAGCAATCGGCGGCCGACACGGTGCCCGCGCCACCCAGCGCGTACTTGAGCATGTTGGTGGAGAGGCAGCGAGAGTACGTGCCGTTCTGGGTGACCGTGTCCATGAGCTCGGTCACGTCTTTGGCTGCGCCGCCACCGACCGCATCGGGAAGCGTCACCGATGTATCGATGGGCTTTCCGTCGGGGTAGGCCGCCCGGCTCGCGCCAATCGCGTCGTACGTCTCAAGGACGAGGCCATATTGATCGAAGCTCGCGTGGCACCCATTGCACGGCGAGGTCTTGGCCCGAACATCGGCCTTCTCGCGCTCGTTCAGCATGGTGTTCTTGTTGAGCGCGTCGATCTTCGCCGCATTGGCCGGGTCGCTCGGCGGCGGCGGAATGCCCTGCCCGCAGAGAATGTAGCTATTGATGTAAAGACCGCGGCTGACGACGGATGTCGTGTTGGTTCGCGAGTGCATGGCGAGAAAGCTGGCTTGCGTGACGAGGCCCTTGCGCTGCCCCGTGGGAAACTCGAACGGTACGAAGCCCGTGCCGCCCGGGTATTGAACGCCGTAAAAGGTGGCCAGCTTGTCGTCGATGAACGTCTTTCGGGTGGTGAGGAAATCGTTGACCGTTCCCTGCCAGAGCATCTTCTGAATGAACGTCTGGGTCTCGGAGTACATGCTCTGCACAAGGCCCTGGTACTTCGGAAAGAGCATCGGATCTTTGATGGCGGTGTAGAGATCGCTCAGCCGGTAGTAGGCCGTCATCACCTCTTCGAGGTTGGTGGCGGCGGCAGGCTGCGTGATGAGCCGACTCACGTGAGGCCCGACCTGCTCGGAGGTGGCGAGCATGCCTGCCTTGGCCGCATCGAGGAGCGGTTGGTCGGGCGGTCCGTTGGTGATGAAGTACGAAAGCTGGCTCGCCCTCTCGTAACCGTTCAGGGCATAGAGACCGTCGGCGTTTTTGTCACCGAACTCGGTTCGGTAGAGCGTGGGGGGCGAAATCGTGATGCCCTCGAGCGTGTAGCGGGTCGACTCCTCGATGGAGTTACCTGCCGTCTTGAGGTCGGCATAGAGCTGAAGCATCGACGTGGTCTCGTCGGTCGTGAGAGGCCGCCGGTACGATGCCTCGGCATAATTCTTCAAGTATCCCTGCGCGCAGGCGTCGGTCGCCGGAGCGGCGCACTTGGTGATGCTGGCGAATCGAGCCGCATCGACGAGGCTGTTGGCAGCGGCCTCGGCGATGGTGACGAGCTTGGGCAGCACCTGACCGTCGATGGAGGCCCCTTCGTTGAGCAACGTTTGAAACTCGCGCTTGTTCAGCTCGACGATGTCGACGCCCATCATGGCCTCGGGACCGAGCTGCGCCGTCGTGGAGTTGCCGAGCTGGCGGTAGCTCAGGCGGACCATCGCGGCGGGAGGGGGCTGGTCGACGGTGCACTCGCCGTTCATGCCGAGGCCTGTGTACGAGCCACCCGGCCCCATGCCGGTACCCGTTCCGTTCGGATCCGTCCCGCTCGTCCCATCCGGACCATTGCCGATGGTAGCTGAGCATCCTCCCAGCAAGAGCGACGTTGCCGCGAGCCCTCGCGCAACCCTTCCTGCCCAAGATCGTTCGTTTTTCATTGCGGAGCCCTCACTGACTCGGAGATGCCGAGGCACTCATCCGGTCGTCCGAGTTGAAGTGACGGCCTTGGGGCCCCCCGGTTCAAAAAAGAGACGCTCCCAACGCGAATTGTCGAGCTGTCAGGCAATGTAGGCCGGGCGCAGCGTTAGAAAGTCACGCTCGCCGACGCGATCACTGTCCGCCCGTTCTGCACGATGGTGGTCTGACGGAAATCGCTGCTGACCGGAACCGAGTAGCGCCAGTCGAACGCATTGTAGAGGCCGAAGGCGTAGCGCAGGGCCCATCGCGGCTCTTCGCCCGACAGAACGAAGTCCCAGATGGCGGCCGGCTCGGTGGCTCCTTGCGGGGGACTCGACACCTGGTCGTTGCGATCGAAGCGCGGGCCCTCGATGGAGATCCGAGTCGAAGCCAGGAGCGCACGCGACAGGATGGGGACCGCTCCGCGAACCGACGCGAGCTGCTCCGGCGCATTGGGAACACGCCGCAGCTCGGGACTGTCACGACCGCCGAGCACGTCGGAGAGCGAGCCGCCAAGAAGGTAACGCGAATGCTGCAAAGAGTACGATGCGCCGAGCATCCAGCCTTGCCGCCACTCGCGACGGATCTCGGCCTCTGCTCCGAGCGTGAGCACCGGCGCCCTTGAGTTCACATACAGGGTCGGATCGGTTCGGGTTCCCTTTCCACGGGCGACGACGAGATCGTTCACGAAATTTCCGTACGTCGCCACCGTTCCCACCACCGTCGCCGAGAAACGGTGTGAAAACTCGACCTCGCCCGACATGATCGTCTCGGGCTCGAGATTGGGGCTGGGCTTCTGGGTCGCCCCGCCGTCGTTGTAGTAGAGCTCGTAGATGCTGGGGGCCCGAAAGGCGCGACCGAGCATGACCTTGAGGTTGCCACCCTCGTAGGGACGAGCGATGAGTGCGACCCTCGGGTTGATGGTCGAGCCGAAGGTGGAATAGTGGTCGATGCGTGCGCCGGCGCTGAGGCGAACCGCCGGCGTCAGGGCCAGATCGGCGAGCGCGTACAAGGCTTGTACCTGGTAGGGGCTCGAGTCATCGAGCGAGCTGCCCGTGTCGTCATCGACGGTTTGGTGCACCAGGTAGTGAACCTGAGCTTCGCCGCCCAGCGTCAGCTTGAGGCTCGATAGGGGGGTCATCTCCACGCGCTGCTCGATGCCGATCCAGGAGCCGTTGAAGGTGTCCTTCTCGAGCCCGCCATCTGCGGGGCTTCGGGGATATTGCCCCCGGAAGTTGTAGTAGTTGAGATGCGCCCGCGACATGAGCCGCACGGTGCTAGAAATTTGGGGCTCGAAGCGGACTTCGAGCAAGTCGCGCGTATCGATCTGCTGAAAGCGAGCATCGTTGAAGAGCACGCCGTCGTACTGTGCCGTGGGAACCCACTTGTTGCGCGACTGGGCGAGCCACGTCGCAGTGAACGCTTTCCAGGTCAGCCGGCCGTTGTACGTCGCCGACTTGAAGCCATCCACATCGCGCGCCGTGTCGTCGATCTCGGGGAAGTAGAAATCACGACCTCTACCCCGCGCCGCGGCCACCGACATCCACAGCGCGGCGTCGTCACCCAGGCGCAGGTTGATGCGACCGCGTCCCCTTCCCGCGCCGTAGTCGCTGACACCGACGCCAACCTCGGCCGAGCTCTTGCCCTCGACGCCGCGAGGCACCAGGTTGATGACACCCGAGAAGGCGTTGGTCCCGTAGAGCACCGAGCCGGGACCTCGAACGACCTCGATGCGCTCGATGTCCTCGAGATCGGTGCGCGCATCGAAACCCACGTACGACGAGCCGATCCAGTCGTCGTTGGTGGGCTGGCCGTCGAGAAGGACCAGCACGCGGTTGCCGTAGTCTCCCAGGCGGCCGAGGCCGCGAAAGCCGACGGTCGCGTAAGAGCGGTCGTCGGAAACGTAGACGCCGCGAACGCCACGAAGCGCTTCGACGATGGTGGGGTAGGCCATGCCGCGGATCTCTTCGGAACGAACGATGGTGACCGAGCTGGGAGCATCGTCGACGGCCTCGCTGCTTCGCGAAGCCGCGTTCACCTCGTCGGCCTGGGTGAGCACCAGGTCGATCTTCGTTTCGTCGTTGGGGCGAATCTCGGCGGACTGCTCGACGGTGCGAAAACCCTTGAGTGAGATCTTCACCTTGTGCGAACCGGCACGCAGCAAGATGATTGCCGGGGTGAACGCGCGAGGGCGCCCATCCACCTCGATGAGCGCGCCGCGCTCGTCCGAGCTGACCTGCAAGCTCCCGGTGAGCCCTTCCAGCCTGGGAACGAGCTTGAGTGAAACAAGGGTCTCACCCGCGAGCGGCGCATCGATGATCGACTCGGCCGGTTCGTAGTTGGGGAGATCGGCCAGCACCTTGTACTTGCCGGCAGCCAGCCCGAGCACGCGCGGGCTTATTCCGCGCGGCCCCAGATCGCGGCGATCGAGGTAGATCGTCGCGCCTGGCGGATCGGTCTCTACCCTGAGCACGGCGACGTGCGGTTTGATCTTGTCGATCGCTGCAACGATGCGAGCTTTCGCCGCGGCGTCGGTTTCGCCTTCCGTGGCCTGCGTGTAGTAGCGAAAAGCCTCCGGATACTGCTTCATCTGCTCGTAGCTGCGGGCAATGTTGAAGCTGACGTTGCGATTGGGGACCAGGCGGTTGGACGCCAAGAAGTGCTCGAGCGCCCCGCGGTAGTCGCCGTCCCGGTAATGCTCGGCACCCAGCGAAAACTGCAGATCGGCTTCGTCGGCCAGATCGTCGGCGGCCGCTGGTCGGACGAGCGCGACCGCTGCAAGGAACAGGAAGAATGCGAGCACTCCCCGCAGAGCCGTCACGCGGCTGTACCTATACACCGATCGCGTCAGCGCTGTAGGCGAATGTCGCCCGGCGGCGGGTTGGGCGCGGGCGGTGCAGGCGCGGGCGCCGGTGCCGGCGTGCTTTCCGGTGCAGCGACGGGCTTTGAAGGTCGCGCGATGCGCGGCGCGGCCGGCGCGAGCTGACCCGTCTCGGCAACGAGCGCGGCGATGATCCTCACATTGTCTTCCGAGGGTCCCTGCACGATCGAGTAGCGTTGGTAGCCGTCATGCCAGACCGTGAGCTTGCGCGGCGCGGCTCGTATTGCATCGTTGTCGAGGGCGAGCTGCATCGGCGTCGTTCCGAGAACGCGGTCCCCCTCGCGCACCTCGGCGCCGCCCGGCGTGGAGTCGATGAGCATCATAAAAGACGTCCTTGGCGCACTGGCGATGACGGCGGGCATGGCCGATGCGAGCGGCGCCGACCCTTTCTGCTCGCGTGTCGTCACCACGGCAAACGCAACCACGGCGAGCAGACCCAGCGCCGCCGAGCCCACGACGAGTGGAGAACGCCGCCGCGGGATCTCTCCGGGAACATCGGCATTCGACGCGGCCACGGGCTCGGCCGAGCTGGCGAGCGACGCCGGCGCCGCCGATCCCACGCCGTCGGACGCTTCTGCAGGGCGCCGTCGGGACGAAGGCTGCGGATGGCGTGAGCTGATCCCCGCTTCCTTCATGGTCTGCGCCGCGGGAACGACCGCCATGTTCATGCGCATCCCGGTCGACGCAAAGCCTCGCAGCGCGAGCATCAGCTCGCGCGTCGTCTGAAAGCGGCTCCGGGCGCTCTTCTCCAGGCACCTGGCCACCACCGCCTCGAGCTCGACGGGCGCGTTCTCGCGGAGCGAGCGCAACAGCGGCGGATCGTCCGCGACGATGGCCGCGCAAATCCCGGGCAGCGTGTCCGCGTGAAAGACAGGCGTACCGGTGAGAAGCTCGTGCAAAATCACGCCGAGGGACCAGATGTCGGCGCGCGTGTCGACCTGCTTGGCGTTCCGTACTTGCTCGGGAGACATGTAGAGCGGCGAGCCCATCACGGCACTGGTCGCGGTCAGGTTGGCGGAGTCCGGACCATCGCCATCCATCGCCTTGGAGATGCCGAAGTCGAGGACCTTGACCAATGCCGTGCCGTCGCTTCGCCGGGTGAGAAACAAGTTCGATGGCTTGAGATCACGGTGCACGATTCCCGAAGCGTGCGCCTCGGCGATGGCGTGGCAGGCCTGGAGCACGTAGTCGACGGCGTCGCGAATCTCGAGCCGACCGGTGTTGAGCAGCACCTGGCTCAGGTCTTCGCCGCGCAGCAGCTCCATCACCATGTAGGGCTCTCCGGTCTCGAGTGTGCCCACGTCGAAGATGCGAACCACGTGCTCGCTCTGCAACGCCGCCGCCGAGCGCGCCTCGCGCAAGAAACGGGCGACGGCCTGGGGATCGTGCTCGACGCCCGGGGTCATCAGCTTGATCGCCATGCGCCGGCTCAGCTCGATATGCTCCACCAGGAGAACGACGCCCATGCCCCCCGTACCGAGGACCGAAACCACGCGATATTTCCCGGCCAGGACATCGCCCGACGTGGGGACGTCGCTCGAGCTCACCATGGTGTCGCCAACGCTACGGGGCGGGCCAGTCATCCAGGGTCCGTAACGATATCTCCCGGACGGTCGGCTCACAAGGGACCCCACTCGCGTTCGATGGTTTACACTTGCAGCGGATGCGAAAGCCCGACGCCGAGGTGCTGTGGATCGCTCGCTACGACTACCGCCCGTCGTGGGAGCTCGAGCGCCACGCGCACCCCTACTTCCAGATTTTCTACTTTCTCAGCGGCCGCGGCCACTTTTACCTCGACCCGGCGGATGGACCCATCTCCAAGGATCTCGTCTTGCTGGTGAAGCCCGATCAGCGGCACGGGCTCTTCGCGACGGGGACCGTGAAGACCTTGGACATCAAGTTCCGCATCCACGACAAGGCGCTTCTGCGGTCTCTCCTCGGAGGCCCCAACTTGTTCGTGGCGACGACGGGGAGCGAAGCGGGGGGATTTCTGGGAATCGCGGATCTGTTGGAGACGATTCGCCACGAGGGAAACAAGAAGGACGTTTTCTTTCGCGACGTCTGCAATGCCCAGCTGCTCAACATTCTCGTGCGTCTGGTTCGCGAAGGAGCGAGGCCCATGAGCGGCAGCAGCGACGGTCGCGTACCGCGCCGCGCTCTTCCTAGCGAGCCGCTCGTACAACGCGTGAAGCGTTACATCGAAGAGCATCACTCCCAGGAATTGAGCGAGCCGGCGCTGGCGCGAGACGCCGGCTTCAGCGT
>JBBSDY010000044.1:0-12044 GCA_038240245.1 Polyangiales bacterium | reverse complement strand
CTGCCTGAGGAACGCCCGGGCCTCATCGGCGCCATAGAATAGCCGCGCGTCGAGCGCGGACAGACTCGGCGGCATCGCTATCAGGAACGCTTCAATGGCGACCGCGACAACGACGAGAAAGGCGAAGCGCGTCGACTCCTTCACCGAGACACCTTATGGCGAGCCAGAAACCTCGTCGAGACGGACGGAAGAAAATAGCTAGCAACCGGGCGCACCGGCGGCCGATGGGTGGGCATGACCCTTCGTGTCGATCCCGCGCGAACCGCTCCGCCGGCCCTGCCCGCTCCCACCTTCGATCCACCGCCCCGTCCAACGGGCGAGTCGCCCGCCGCGCCCAATCCCGACCCGCTTACACTCGCCGAGAATCTGCGCCGCTTCGTCGAGGCGTCGCGCGCCGATGACGGCTCCGGCAGGGCGGTCGCGCCCGGCCGCGTGGTGGCACCTTCCGCGAGCGTTGATGCTGAAGTGTCGGATCGCATTCGGTCGTTCTACAACCGCCTCGATGTGCAGGTTCCGGTGCTGGCCGGTGAGCCAGGCGAAACGCGCCGGGTGGCCGTGCCCTTTCGGATGTCGCACGAGTCCGACAACGCTGCCATGAACGCCGCGCTACTGGACGCGCTCGGCTCGGCGCCTTCCCGATCACGCGCGGGGCTCGTCATCGCGGGACGGGCCACGCCCGGGCAGCTCGCAGGCGTGGTCCACGATCTCGCCCAGCGGCATCCCGAAGAGTTCGCGCCCAGCAGAAGCGCCGAGCAGGTTCGTGACTACCTCCGCAGCTTGGGCGTGGGCATCGATTGCGCTGGCTCCGTGCAGCTCGCGCTCTTCGACAGCCGCGGGTTCACGCCCGAGTCAGGCAGGGCCCACTTTCAGCTCCGCACCCGACTCAACGAGGATCTCACGCAGCTCACGGGCAAGCCGCAATTTGCGAAGGTGGCCGATCCGGGCCATCTGCGCCCGAGCGATCTCATCATTCTCAAGCCGCCGCGGGGCGACAGCGTGGGCCATACCGTCATCGTCACCGATCGAACGTCGGCCACCCTCACCGGCGCCGAGGCCAGCGCCCTGGCCCGCTATTTTCCGTCGCTCGCCGTCGCAGGCAAGCCGGTCATCAAGATCAGCGTCGCGTCTTCGTTCGGATACGAGGGGCCGCAAGAGCGGGTCTGGGTCTACGATCCGGCCACGCAGGCGTGGGGCGATCTCGGCGGCCAACTCTTCGACGACGATGGATCCGGCCGTCGCACGCCGGCCAACTCACGCGCGCATTCGGGGCCCTGGGATCACGAGATCCACGGCATGTACCACCCAAAGTGACGCTACGAACGAAGGAGCCACAGCACGAGCGCGGCCACGATGATGCGGTAGTAGCCAAACACTTCGAGGCCGCGATGGCGCAGGTAGCGAATGAAGGCCGCAATCACCAGCCACGCCACGAGAAACGAAACCACCAGCCCGACCATGAGCTGCGAGCCTCCCACCGTGCCCAAGATCTCGCCGCGACCCTTGTAAAGCTCGTACAGCGTGGCGGCGCCCAGCGTGGGCAGGGCCAGAAGAAACGAAAACTCCGCGGATGTCGACGTCGAGAGCCCCGAGAGCTGACCGGCAACGATCGTGCACATCGATCGTGAAGCTCCAGGCCACAGCGAGAAGCACTGCCCCAAACCGATGGCCAGGGCGCGCGCCGGTGTCACGTGCTCGAGCCCGTCGACGCCCGTGACATGGCGCGCAGCGCGTACACGTTCGACGACGATCATGACGATGCCGCCGACGATCAACGCCACCGCGACGGGCAGCGGCCCGAAGAGGTGGTGCTTGATCGTCTTGCGCAGGGCGAGACCGGCCACCGCCGCGGGAACGAACGCAATGCCGAGCGCGACCGCCAGGTCGATCGCTTCGCGCTTGCCCAGAAAGAGCCCGCGAACACGCTCCGCCAGGAGCGTGCGGTAGTGCAGAACCACGGCGAGGATCGCGCCGAGCTGGATGACGATGTCGAATGACTTGGCGCCTTCGCCCTCGGTGCCCAAGAAATAGCTCACCAGGATCAGATGCCCGGTCGACGAGACCGGAAGGTATTCGGTCAGGCCCTCGACGAACCCGAGTAGAGCCGCCATCCAGTGGCTCACCGAAGCTCCTTCGCGCGATCACCGACCATAGCGAGCCACGATGCCCTTTGGCTTCACGCCCTGGGTGGTGAGAGCCACGTAATTGCCGCCCACCGCGACCGCGTTGCCAAGGCCGTCGCCCCACACCGCGTGCAAGTCGCCGAAAAGCGAGGGCGCGTCGGTGTCATCGGTGAACGTTGCCGACGAGGCGTCGCGCCGAAAGCGCTGCCCGTGCTCGCCGGTCACGAAAATGGTTCCGCTCGCGTCGACGAAGAGACCGGTGAGCGATCCGCTCATCGAAGGGTGTAGCGTCTCTTTTTTCCAGGCGCCGTCCTCCCACCGCAACAGCGTGGGAGGAGGACCGCCCACGGCGAAGACGCCGCCCGGGCCACCGTGAACGGTAACGAGCGTGGCGCTCGCGCCGGAGGGGACTTCGGTCCAGGAGATTCCGTCGTAGTGCAAGGCCAGGCCCGCACTTGCTACCACGTGCACGTCGGTGGAGGACAGTCCCCAAACCTTGAAATACGTCGCCCCGAGAGCGCGCGGTGGCGCGACGGAGGTCCAGGCGGCACCATCATAGTGCAAGAGCACGTCGTTCGGTCCAGCTCCCGTGGGACTTCCCCCCACCGCCCACACGTCGTCGGCGGCCGCAGCCCAGACGCCGTAGAGGTTGGCCGTGGTGGGCGACATCGCGACCGACCACTGCGATCCATTCGAATGCAGGATGAGCCCTCGCTCTCCGACTGCCCACGCGTCCGTGGAGCTCGCGCCATGGATCCACCAGATGGTGGACATCGCCGGACAGCCACCTCGGTCAGCGTGTGACCGTCATCGTGCAGCAAGAGCGCGCGCGGATCGCTCGCCAGACCGCCGCCCCCCATGTAGAGATCGCCCGAGCCGCTGCCCCAGGCGCAGAGAGGAACGCGATCGAGCTCGTCGGCGGCGACGGACCAGTGCGGCGTCGCGGTGGGAGCTTGTTGCGCGGGGGAGCACGCGCAAAGAGCGAGAAGGAGCGCCGCGATCGCGCTCGTTCGCGCGCGGACTTCAGCGCTCATCCTGGGCATCCTGCGGATCGGCGCAGGCACCGAGCACGTAGCGCGCCCTGCACTCGCACATGCACCGCGCCTTTTCGTAGTCCGCCTTCTGCAGGCAACTCGGAATCACCGTTCTGCGCGCCTCGCCCGCGAACATCGTGCCGCGCGAGTCCTCGAGCCGCACGACCAGGGTGTAGCCCGTGTCCACGATCGACTCATCGTGGTAGTCGGGACACATGGGAACGTTGGCGACGCTGGAGATATCCGCGAAGCTTGGCTCGGCCCATCCATCGGTGGCCGGGGCAAGCCGGATGTCGCGCGCCTCTTCGGCAGCGATGAGACCGCTTTGGATGCTGAGGATGCGCGCGGTGATCTTGGCGTGGCACGCATCGACATTGCGAGCGCGCACACCGACGAACGACACGTGCCCGCCCTGTGGCGGCGTGACCAGCGGCAATGGATCGCCGTCGTGGAGCTCCGCGAACTTCCCCTCGTCGGCCACGCCGGGAACGATCTCGATGGCCACGGCAGGATCGCCCACGAAGACATCCACGCATGGCGTAGCCGTCGGCTCGTGACTCGGCTCGCAACCCAGCGCGACGAGCGCGGCGACCACTGAAACGAGATAGACGGCTACTTGGTGTGCGGCAACGAGGGAGCCGCCAGAAGGGGACGTTTCACGCGGGCGTCCCCCGCGTACGAAAGCATCTCGATGACGGCCTGCAGGACACCCCGCGCCGTGGAAAGCTGCGCGCGGATCTTTGCCCGGCGCGGTTGGGTCACCAGGCGCGAGAGGCGAACCCTTTCGCGATGAGGTCGCGGAGAAAACGGTACGACGACTTGATTGGGCATCATCACCTCCCGCCGATGGAGCGAGCCTCCCCGATAGAGCCGACGGACGCGGCACCCTGGCCGGCGAGCGTCGACGGGATGATGACCGATACACATTCGGTTGGCAATGAATTTTTCCTACTCCACTGTGATCAGGACGCTTTTGAGATCGGGATCAGCTCCCGGTGGCGAAGGGAAGTCCGGAGGCTCGGGAAGGTCCTTGATCTGTACCAGCGTCCGCTTGGCGAGCCGTCCAGCCTCGTGCATCTGCTTTCGAAACTTCCCGGACGGGATGCCTCGGTGGTTGGTGCACGCCAGCATGCGCCCGCCCGGCGCGACGATTCCCAGGGCGCGCGCCGCCAGATCGGGCAGATCGTTCGCGGCCGAGAAGCGCGAGGTCTTGGTGGTGGCGTAGCTCGGAGGATCGAGCACGACGAGGTCGTAGCGGTCGCCGCGCTTGTTGGCGAGCTTGAGCCACGAGAAAACGTCTTCGTCGACGAAGGTGTGGTGCTCACCCGACAACCCGTTCTGCTCGAGATTCTCGGCGCCCCAGGCAAGCGCGCCGCGCGATGCGTCGACGCTCGTCGTGCGGGTCGCTCGGCCTGCCGCGGCGGCGACGGTGAAACCACAGGTGTAGGCAAAAAGGTTGAGCACCCGCTTGCCCGGCGCGAGCTCGCGCACGCGGCGGCGATTCTCGCGCTGATCGAGGAAGATGCCCGTCTTCAAGCCGTCGCCCAGGCGCACGCGATAGGCCAGGCCGGATTCCCAGATCACGAGCGGTGTCTCGGCGGGCTCACCGCGCAGTGGATGGAGCGGCGCCAGCGTCTAGTTTCGCGGATCGACGAGCGTGTTCGACTGCTTGGGATGGACCATCGTGTACACGCCGCGAGCGCCCAGCGACGCCACCGCGTCGAGGACCGATTCCTTGTGCGCGAGCGCTTCGTCGGAGAAAAAGTGCACGAGCAGGTGCTCGCCATAGACATCGACGGCAATGCCTTCCAGCCCGTCACCCTCGCCGTGAACCACTCGAAACGCCGTCGTATCCGACGACGTTCCCAGAGCCCAGCGCGCCTCGATCGCCGCCTGCAGACGAGCTTGAAGGACGTCGCCCTCGAGCGCGCGCATCGCCGGATCGCCGAGCCATTGCCCGAGATCGACGGGCAGCGGCGCCCGCACCTCGAGGGGAGCGCCCGACGCGGGATGGCGCAGCTCGAGACGCGCCGCATGCAACATCAGTCGATGGGCAGGCTGTTGCCCGTACAGATGATCGCCGGCGATCGCGCCGCCCGCCGCCGCCACCTGCACGCGAAGCTGGTGGGTGCGACCCGTTTCGGGAGAGAGCTCGAGAATCGCGCGCTCGCCCCTGCGCTCGAGAACGCGGTAGCGCGTGATGGCCTGCTGTCCGATCGGCGGGCGGGCATTTCGCGCGCCCGGGCGAGCCGCCGACGCAGAGACGACCTTCATGCGTCCCCCTTCGCCCGCTGCCAGCGTGTGCGTGAGCACGCCGCTCGAGAGCTTGTGCGGCCACCCGACGACGCCAGCGCGGTACGTCTTCTTGACCTTGCGTCCCTCGAACTGCGCGGCGATTTCCGCGTTGGCGCTCTTGCGCCGCGTAAAGAGGAGCACCCCCGAGGTATCGCGATCGAGACGCTGGTGGATGCCGAGGTACACTTGCTCGGCGGGCACGCGATCGCGCTCGCCGAGCGCCATCTTGAGCCGCGAGACGGCGTCGTCGGTTCGGCCCGCATCGGGCGCGTGCGTCGAGACATTGACCGGCTTGTCGATGACGATGAGATCGTCATCCTCGTAGAGGATGCGCTCCAGGGGAAAGCTCGGCCAGAGGTGCGAAAGCGTCACGGCGAGACAGGCCATAGCACGGTAGCTTCCCGGGCAATGCGTGGTAGAAGCACCTCTTCGCCATCGAGGTGCCCCATGCGGATTCGAACCATCGGCAAAAGCACGGGCTTTGTGGGTGCGGTGCTCGTCGCGCTTGCCTGCTCCCGCTCCGAGCCACATGCCGAGCCTGAGCCGCCCATGCCCCCTGCCGCCCCCGGCGTCCAGCAGACCAAGGTCGTCGTCGACGGCAAGGGCTTCACGCCAAGCGAGGTCAAGGTCGAAACCGGCAAGCCGGCCACCCTCGTCTTCGTGCGCACGACCGACAGCACCTGCGCCAAACAGGTCGTATTTCCCGAGCTCAAGCTCGAAAAAGAGCTGCCCCTGAACACACCGGTCAACGTCGACGTGCCCACCAAAGAGGCCCGCACGCTCACCTTTCAGTGCGGAATGGGCATGTTCAAGAGCTCGGTGCTCATTCAGTAACGGGGCGCGTTCGGGTGGCCGCGGTCGACACCTCTCCTCTCGTGAGCTCGGCATGGCTCGCGGCGCGCCTCGGCGATCCGGGCGTCGTCGTGGTCGACACGCGTTGGTACTTGAATGACAAGCGAGGCATCGACGCCTACACGGCGGGCCACCTACCGTCGGCGGGCTTTGCTGACATCGACGGCGAGCTCTCCGCGACGCCCGGCCCCGGCCGTCCCGGCCGACATCCCCTGCCCGACGCTGTCGCATTCGCGACGGTGCTCGCTCGACTCGGCGTGACTCCCAACTCGACCGTGGTGGCCTATGACGACACGGGAGGATCGACGGCCGCGCGCCTGTGGTGGTTGCTCCGCTACTTTGGGCACGACATCGGCAAGGTTCTCGACGGTGGGATCCAGACATGGATCGCCGAAGGTCGACCGCTCGAGACGGCGACGCCCCGGCGATCACCGGCCTTGCCAATGACCCTCGTCGCGCAACCCGAAATGGTCGTCGACAAGGAGCGCGTGAAGGCCCTGGTCGAACGAGGCGCGGGGATTTTGCTCGATGCGCGCGCGAGCGAACGCTTCGAGGGAAAGATCGAGCCCGTCGACGCGCGTCCGGGTCACATCCCCGGTGCCAAGAACGCTTCTTTCGCCACCAACCTGCGCGCTCCGGGAGGGAGGTTCCTCGCGCCCGACGAGCTCGCGAGCCGATATGCATCGCTTGGCGTCGGCGAGCGGCAACCCGTCGTCGCGTATTGCGGATCGAGCGTCACGGCCTGCCACGATCTGCTGGGCCTCAGGCTCGCCGGCCACGACGGGGCCCTCCTCTACGAGGGATCGTGGAGCGAATGGGCCGCCGATCTTGCGCTCGAGGCCGCCCTGGGAAAGGCTTGACCCATGCGTTACCTCCTGGGTGCCGACGAGCACGATCCCGTTCTCGAGGTCATTGAAGGCGAGCTCCGCGCGCTCGGTCACGAGATCACGACCGTCGGCGCCCGGCCCGGCAGTCCCGCACCGTGGGGCCCGGTGGCGCTCGAGATCGGAAGCCGCATCGCCCGGGGAGAGGCCGATCAGGGTGTGGTGTGCTGCTACACGGGTACCGGTGTGTCGATGGCCGCGAACAAGATTGCCGGGGTTCGCGCGGCGCTGTGCATCGACGCCGAAACGGCCACCGGCGCTCGGCGATGGAACGACGCCAACGTCCTCGCCTTGAGCCTGCGTCTCACCTCTGCGGCCGTCGCCAAGGAGATCGTGCGTGCATGGGCGAGCACGCCCTACGGCGGCACCGAGGCCGCCAGCCTCGACGCGATTCGCGCTGCCGAGAAGAGATAGCCCGTCACACTTTCGATGTGGCCGGCGATGCACAAGGTGTGACCGCTTCGATGCCTTCTTCCACTCCCCGCGATCGACAGCAGGTGCTCGCTGACGGAGATCTGCGGCGCTCCCTGGGAGACATGATCCGGCGTCGGGCGCCTTCGTCGGAGGTCGAAGATCTAGTCCAGTCGACGCTCGCCGATGCCCTGGCCTCCACGCGCGCCCCGGATGATCCCGACGAGCTTCGGCGCTGGGTGTTCGCCATTGCGCGCCACAAGATCGCCGATCATCACCGCCGATCGGGGCGCGAAGAACCGCGCGAGCTACCGGAGATCGAGGCCACGAGCGCGCCGCACAGCGCGCGCGATCTCATGCGTTGGGCGGAAAATGCGCTTCCCGATGGAGAGAAAGCCAAGGAGACGCTCGACTGGATGCTGCGCGAGGGGCACGGCGAAAAGCTCGAGGCGATTGCCGCCGAAGCTCGCATGCCCGCACCGGTGGTTCGCAAGCGCGTGTCGCGGCTGCGGCAACATCTGCGCGAGCGCTGGGCACTCGACGTGACGGTCGCGTTCGTGGCCATCACCCTGGCGTCGGGCTTTTGGTACTACCAGAGCCGGCACGCTCCGATTCCCATCGCCAAAGAAGCGCCCAGCGCGTTCGTTCCCCAGGTCTCGCGGCTCGACAAGGCCAAGGAGCTGCGGCGACAGGCCTTCGATCAATGCGAGCATAGCAACTGGCAAGATTGCATCACTGCCCTCGACCAAGCCGCCGATCTCGATCGCGACGGGGACGCCGACAGCCGGGTCGGCGAGGCTCGGCGCAAGGCGCTCGACGGTCTGCGCCCGCCGCCTATTCCCTCGTCGGTCCAGGCGCCGCAACCCCGACCGACGCCCACGACGGCCCCGCGGGTGCCTAGAGCCCCGCCAAGAAGGGGCCTCGGATCCTCGATCGAGTCGTCCGCGCCTCTCGGCGGGACGGGCCGCACCTCCCAATAGAGGGTGGTCCAGCGCCCCGCGACGCGTTGGCGTTGACGCCTCGAGGCGATCATGAGCTACTTCGCGCCATGCGTCACTTGCCTTGTCATCTGGGGCGACGGTTTCGAGTGGCCGCAACCATCGTCGCACTCTCGGGGTTCACGCTCTCGGGATGTGGAGACGACGATCCGGGCGGCCTTTTCAACGTGCCGGGCGATGCGGGGGACGCCAGCGCCACTCCGGATCACGCAGCGGATGCGAAGGGTGACCGGGGGAGCTCGGATGTGAGCGTCGGCGATC
Source organism: Polyangiales bacterium (assembly GCA_038240245.1). Taxonomy (GTDB): domain Bacteria; phylum Myxococcota_A; class Polyangia; order Polyangiales; family Polyangiaceae; genus DASWDH01. The sequence goes on along the minus strand of JBBSDY010000044.1, from coordinate 3,189 downwards.
GCGTCGAGCCGCGTGCCGATGTTGCGGTCGATGACGCCCCGGACGACACGGCGCGCCCGGAAGATACCGCGACTCCCGAGGACACCGGCGTGGCGGCGCCCGATGTCGCGGGCAGCGACAGCGCCGATGCACCGGACGCCGATGCGCCGGACGCCCATGCGATCGTCGACGCTTCGGATACCGGGCCAGGGGTGACCGAATCAGGCCCCGATGCGCCGGATGTCGGCACTCCGGTCGACGCGAGCACCGACGCGATCGAAGCCGGCACCGATGCAGCCAGCGTCGATGCGTTCGATGCCGGCTGCGACGACAGCGATCTCTGCACCATCGACGCGCAGCTTCCGAACGGCACCTGCACGCACGTGGCCGTGATCTGCACCGCCCTCGACCAGTGTCACATCGTCGGCGTCTGCAACCCTGGCAACGGGCAATGCTCGCAACCGCCCAAGACCAACGACACCGATTGCAACGACAACAATGCGTGCACCCTCAGCGACAAGTGCCAGAACGGCGCTTGCACGGGCACCAATCCCATCGTCTGTGCCGTCCCCGACCAGTGTCACATGGCCGGCGTTTGCGATCCCAGTAACGGCCAGTGCTCCAACCCGCTGCAGCCGAACGACACCGCCTGCAATGACATCAACGCCTGCACGCAAACCGACACCTGCCAGAGCGGCATCTGCATCGGGGCGAGCCCCAAGACGTGCCCGGCTTCCAACAGCTGCCATTTCGCGGGTGTTTGCGATCCCAGCAATGGCAATTGCTCCGATCCGCCGCGGCCCGACGACACCGCTTGCAACGACGGAGACGGCTGCACGCAGACCGACAAGTGCGTGAGCGGCATCTGCACGGGCGGCAATCCCATCGTCTGCACCGCGCTCGATCAATGCCATGACGTGGGCACCTGCGTGGCCGGCGCCTGCCCCAACCCGAACAAGACCAACGGCAGCGGATGCGATGACCAGGATCTGTGCACGCAGGTCGACACCTGCCAGAATGGATCATGCACCGGCGCCAACCCGGTCGTCTGTCCGGCGCCCGAGTGTCACGTGGCAGGCACGTGCGACACCGGCACGGGACTTTGCTCGACGCCCACCGCGACCATCGATGGGAGCGTTTGCACGAGCACGATCGGCGGCCGCTGCAACGTGGGAGCGTGCTTGCCAACGTTCATGGTCGTTCGCGTGGGTGACAAGAGTGCGGGGCTATCGACCGCCGCGGTGCCGGTCTTCGTCGAGCGGCGCTACCTGGATTCCGTGGGCGCGATCATCGACACGATCCCCATGCCGGTCGCTGCAAGTGGAGCCAACCAAATCTTGACGATGTCAGGGTCGGGCGGCTCGCCCAGCGGGGCCAATCTGGCCAGCACCGAGGGAGCTCTCTCGCGCTCGGTCGACGGCAAGTTCGTCACCCTGGCAGGCTACGCGGCAACCGTGGGCACGCTCAGCGTCAGCACGACGAGCGCGATAACTACGACTCCGACCAACCGGATTGTGGGCCGCATTGCGGCGGACGGTACGGTCGACACGTCCACGCATCTCACGTCCGCATTTAGCGGGAGCGCCGTACGTGGGGCGACATCGACAGACGGCACGGCGTTCTGGGTAGCGGGTGCCGGGTCAACGTACGGCGGAATCCACTACACAACCTTCGGCGCCGTCGGTTCGACGCAGCTCATTCCAGGTGGCACTCAGCCCACGAGCATCCGCGTGCCCCAGATCTTCGGTGGCAACCTGTACGGCACGGGCAGCGCCACGAACTTCGTGAATGTCTTCCAGGTGGGCACTGGCCTGCCAACGACTGGCCCGCTAACCGCCGTGGGCCTGCCCGGAATGCCGACGGCAGTCGGTCCGTCACCCTACTCCTACGTCTTCTTCGACACCGACGGTACGGCCGGCTTCGACACGCTCTACGTTGCCGACGATCGCGCGCCCAACCTGGTCACTCCCACGCTGGGCGGCGGGATCCAGAAATGGACGTTCATCGACAATCCGGACGGCGGTGCACCGTTGTGGACCCTCGTCGCGACGTTCAACACCGGTCTCACCACTGGCGTCCGCGGGCTCGCCGGCACGAAGACCTCGACCGGCATTGCCCTGGTCGCGACCACCGCCGAAACCGTTGCGGCTCCCGCGAATCAAATCCTCTACTACATCGACGATGGAAGCCTCAATCTCGCGCCCCTCGGCGTCGTCGACACGTCACCTGTCGCCGCCAATCCCGACGGCGGAACCGCGTCACCCACCGCACTCTTCCGCGGCGTCGCGCTCGCGCCCTGATCGCCGAACGATCCCGCCGCTGAACGCCTTCAGCGCCGCCCGAACGGATCTTGGCCCGTTAGCGCACGCTGGAGCCACTTGTCCGTGTAAGTCCCACCTGCGTCGATTCCGCTAGAAAAAGCTGTCGACATGGTAAAAACCGAGCTGGAGTCCTAGAGCAACGAATGGGCAACCGGGGCCTGTCTTCCTTGATCATCGTGATGTGTGCCGGCGGGGGGTGGGGATGCTCCATCTACGATCCGTCGCTCCTCGAGGTGACGCAGGGTGCGACCGAAGGGACGGCAGGGGATCCGACCACCGGCGGGGGCGGTGACCAGCCAGGCTCCGCCGGCGCGATGGGCGTCGACACGAGCGACGCGGGCGGCGAGCTTGCCGCCGCTACCGATGCACGCGGCGATTCCGCCGAAGCGCCCAGCGAGGCGGCTCCCCTGCCCGCGAGCTGCATGGACACCGTGAAGAATGGCACGGAGACCGACGTCGACTGCGGCGGCGCCGATTGCGCCCGGTGCGCCACCACCAAGGCTTGTCTCGGCTGGCACGACTGCGACGGCGGGATCTGCGCCGCCGGACAATGCGCGATCGCCAAGACGTGCAGCGAGATCCTCACCAGGAGCCCAGAAACCGCGAGCGGGGCGTACCAGGTCGACGTCGATGCCATGGGCGCCGGTTTGCCATTTCCTGTTTACTGCGACATGAAAACCACGAGCGGCGGATGGACCCGGGTGGGCTTCGAGCCGAGCGGCTCGGGCGGCAAGGGCATCGCTGGCCGGCTCGCCTACCTGGGGATCGAGGTGGGCACCCCCGTCGCGCTTGCGAACGCGAGCGGGCCCGGGCTCATCGGCGTGCGATTCAACGGCCTCTACAAAGAGGTCTGGATCAACTGGGGCAGCACGTTCGCGCGCATGACGGT
>JBBSDY010000043.1:0-12062 GCA_038240245.1 Polyangiales bacterium | reverse complement strand
GCACCTTTACCCCATCCTCTATTTCAACGTGTCGGCGGCACTGGCGAGCCTCAGCCCCGAGATGGAGGAAGCCGCCGAGAACCTGGGCTGCACGGGTCTGCGCAAGATCTTCCGGGTGACGCTGCCGCTCATCATGCCCAGCGTCTTCGCCGCCGTCACGATCATCTTCATCTGGGGCCTCACCGAGCTCGGCGTTCCCTTGATGTGCGACTACACCCGCATCACGTCGGTCCAGATCTTCTCGGGGTTGAAAGACATCGGACGAAATCCCTTCGTCTATGCGCTGGTGGTCGTGGTCCTCGTCGCCACCGCTTCGCTCTACGCGCTGGCGCGTCTCACTTTCGGCAAGACCACCCATGCAATGGCCACCAAGGGCAACACCAGGCGGCTGCCGAGAAACCTCACGTCGTGGAAAGGGCTCGCCGCGAGCGCGGTGCTTTCGCTGGTCATTCTCTCGGCCGCCCTGCCCAACCTGAGCGTGATCCTCGTCTCGATCTCCGGCGACTGGTACCGGACCATTTTGCCCACCAGCTACACCTTGTCGCACTTTCGGGCAGCTCTCGGGCACGGCATGGTCGTTCCCTCCATCGGCAATAGCCTTCGCTATGTCACGCTCTCGACCGCGCTCGATCTCGCGCTCGGGATGGCCGTTGCCTACGTGGTCATTCGGCGCCGCTTTCGGGGGGGACAGCTGCTCGATGCGGCCGCCATGCTGCCTCTCGCCGTTCCTGGCCTGGTGATGGCGTTCGGCTACCTCGCCATCTCGCGCGAAGGACGGCCCCTCGCGTTTCTCAACCCCGCCCGCGATCCGACGGCCCTTTTGGTGGTCGCCTATTCGATCCGAAGGCTGCCCTTCGTCGTTCGAGCGACGGCCGCCGGACTGCAACAGATCAGCGTCGCCCTCGAGGAGGCCGCCCGCAACCTGGGCGCCAGCGCCTTTCGGGCTTTTCGACGCGTCACGCTACCCCTGCTGGGCCCTCACCTTTTGGCCGGCGGCGTGTTCGCATTTGCGCTGTCGATGCTCGAGGTGTCCGACTCGCTCATCCTCGCCCAAAAACAGAGCACCTTTCCGATCACCAAGGCCATCTACGAGCTCTTCCAGTTGCTCGGCGAGGGGCGTTGGGTCGCCGCAGCCCTCGGCGTGTGGGCGATGGTCTTTCTCGGCCTTGCCATCGCGTTTGCCCGATCCACGCTGGGCCGGCGTTTTGGGGGCATCTTCCGCGTTTAGTGGCACCGCCGCGAAAGCCGCTAGATCGACGCTAGTCCTTGAAGCACTTGGCCGCGCGGGCGGACTTCTCGCCGTCTTCGCACTTGCCCAGGCACAGGCGTGCGCCCTGACCGATGCCCTGCTGGCACTGCGGATCGCCACACTGCCTCTGCTGGTCCTGCTGGTCGTCGCGGCACTTCTTGTTGCAAGCTTCGAACTGATCCTTGCTTTGGATCTTGAACTTGCCGCAACCGTCGGTCGACGCATTGCTCGCGTCGTTGTCGCGCGCCTTGTCGACCTTTTCGCTCGGCGCCTTGGCCGGGGGCGGGGGCGGTGCGGACAGGCAGGAAGCTGCGAAAAGAAGAAGGAAACCCGCAATCGAACGGTGGCTCATGGGGCCTCAGGTCTACTAGAGATCCCGCCCCGGGACAAGAATCGGGATGGGCATCAACGACTTCGCGCCACTTCTTTTGGCAAAGCATGAAGCGATGCGACGCCCCTGGGTCGGGACGTTGTCGAACACGGGGAGCGTCAAAGCGATGGGGCTTCTGCCTGCACGAGGAGCGTCGGGTGGAGGGTGCCCTCGGGCCAGTCGTTGGTGAGCGAATACCCCGCGTCGCGCTTCGCCATCCCTGCTGCCGCGATGGGGCGCTCGCGCCAGGTGCGACCAGGCGGCGATCCGTCGATCCAGTAGTAGCTCTGATCGCGTACATCGAGATGGACGTATTGCGTGTCCGGGTTGGTGTAGACGCCCACACCGACGCGCGAAAGCGTGCGCAGGTACGCTGCCAGCGCCGGCGCGGATGTGTTCGTCAGCTTGAAGTCGACGGCCTTGCCCTGCGCGTGTTGACCTTCGGACTTCACGCCGGGCTTTCGGTACGCCGAGATCACGATCACCTTCTTCGCGCGAAAATGGTAGGCGGCGCGGTACATGAGCTGCAGCATGCGGCGATCGAGCACCGTCGTCTGGATGTGATCGCGGTCGCGTGCGTCGCAGAGCAAATCGTCAAGCTCCGAAGCAGAGGCTTCGTCGAGATGGCCCCAAAGATCGTAGAGTCGTGCGTCGATGGCCTTGTCGGTGTTGATGTTGACGATGTGCAGCGGACCCACGCCAAAAAACGGCACACCGCGCTCGGCGAACGCCCAGCTCTGGGGCAGACCCCACGCAGCGCTCGGCTCGTCGTCGATCCGGAGCGAAGGCTCGTCGACGACCGCAAGGCTCATCGGAGGCTCGCGCTTGGCGTGGGCGACGGCGCTCACCAGACCGACGGCGAGCAAAGCCACCACGAGTGCACCGAGCCCGCGAACCACGCCTGGATGTTACCGCATCCCGAGCTGTTTTCGTGCGGATTTGCGCGCCCTGGTGGGGCAATGTAGGCGTTGCGATGGGATCGGCGGAGTGGATCAGCGGATACGCGCTCGAGGACGCGCAGCGGCGCGCCGGCCGGCACGGGTGGCCGGCGCGACCTTCGGGCGATCGCGATCGTGCCAGAGAGCAATGCCGCCGAGCAGCCCCGCGACGTTGGGAACGATGCTCACGTTGGGGGGGAGCTCGAGCTTGACGCGGCGCGCATTGCCACCGCCGATGTAAAGCTTGCGTGGGTTCCAGATGGGCTCGATCTGCTCGATCACGGCCTTCACGTGATGGTTCCAGCGCTTCTTGCCAACCTTCTCGAGCGCCGCGTTGCCGACCCAGTCCTCGTACGTCTTGCGGCCGTGAAACGGGTGGTGAGCGAGCTCGAGATTGGGGACGTACTTTCCGTCGAGAAACAGCGAGCTACCCATGCCCGTGCCCAGGGTAATGAGCATTTCGACGCCATAGCCTTCGATGACACCGTAGCCCTGGACGCCGGCGTCGTTGAGCACCCTCACCGGGCGACGCGTGGCCTCGGCAAGGGCCTTGGCAAGCTCGAAGCTCTTCCACGTCGGGTGAAGGTTGGGAGCGGTCTTGGTCACGCCGTCGACCACCACGCCGGGAAAGCCCACCGAGATGCGGTGAAAGTGACCCAGGGGAGCAATGAGCTTCCAGATGCAGTCGAGCACACGTTTTGGCGTGGCCGGCTGCGGCGTCTCGAGACGAGCGCGGTCGGTGAGCGGTACGCCCTCGGCATCGAGGATGATCGCCTTCACGCCAGTTCCGCCGATGTCGATGCAGAGCGTCCGGGTACCGGGGCCGGCAGCGGCGGGCGCTGCCCCTAGGGCGCTCGAGCGTCGAGGCGAGATGGGTGGCATCCCATCCTCATTACCTTCCCCGCCGCGCCGCCGCCAGCCCCATGCTCGTGGCGGAGACTTCCGCCGTCGTACGGGTGCCAGGAACTGCAGGGCGAGGGGTGCAGGATCGTTGTATAGGTAAGGGTGATGGCTCACCGCACGTTTGCGATCGGCGACATCCACGGGGATTCGGCGCACCTGTTCAAGCTCTTGTCGTGCCTTCCCGAGCTCGACAAGGAAGACACCATCGTCTTTTTGGGCGACTACGTCGATCGCGGCCCCGAATCGCGGCAGGTCGTCCAATACATTCGCTGCTTTCACGAGCAGACCCCTGCGCGCGTCGTCGCGCTGCGCGGCAACCACGAAGACGCCTGGCTGCGGGTCATCGAAAAGGGCTGGGACGAGTTCGTGCTGCCACCGGGCAACGGCTGCCTGGCCGCCCTTCGCTCGTACACCGGCGACAAGGCGCCCGAAGAGAACGAGCTTCCCCGCCAGGACGAGCTTTTGATGCTCACCTCGGGATCGTTCTTCGTCGACGAGGACGTCGAGTGGTTCAACAAGCTGCCCTACTGGTACGAGGACGAGCACGCCATCTACGTGCACGCCGGTCTACCCCAGGGTCCCCACGGCTTCATGCACCCAAGCGAGGTCAAGGCCCCCATCGCGCTCTTGTGGTGCCGCGACATGGACTTCTTCCAGAACTACCGCGGCAAGCTGGTGGTCTTCGGCCATACCGGAACGCAATACCTGCCCCCCGAGCTCTCCGGCTACACGCCCGAAGATCCGACCGATCTGTGGGCCGGCGAGGCTTGCTGTGGGCTCGACACGGGCTGTGGAAAAGGCGGCTTCTTGACCGCGCTCGAGCTGCCCAGCAAAAACGTCTACGAGTCACGGTAGCACCGCGTCGCCAGCTCTTTACGAAAGCAGATTGCCGTCGCGTCGCTGCCCACGTAGATGGGGCGCATGGCACCGCAACGCACCAAAGTCGAAGCCGCCCTCGCCGACGCCGAAGCCGAGCACGCCGATGATCCCGAGCGCGTTGAGATGTTGCGCCGCACCCGAAGGTTCAAGACGAGCTGGCTCGAGCTCGCCGAGGCTCTTAGCCTTGCTCGCAGCCAGGGCCACTTCAAGCGTTGGGGTTACGACTCGTTCGAAGATTATACCAAGCGCGAGCTGCACCTGCGGCAGGAGACCGTCGACAAGCTGACCGGCTCGTTCATGTTCCTGAAGAAGCGGGCGCCCGAAGTGCTCACCCGCGACGGGCTATCGCACACGATTCCGAGCTACCAGGCCGTCGATTTTTTGCGTCGCGCCGAAGCCGAAGAAAATGCACCCGAGGAGGCCGTCGAGGCCATTCGGCAGCGCGTGATCGAGGACGGCGCCGCCCTTCCCTCGATCGTGCGCCAGTTCCGCGACGTCGTCTTTCCCATCGATGCGAGCACCCAGAAAGAGCGGGACACATCGAACCTGCTCAACGTCGCCAAGAGGCTACGCGAGCTTCTCGCCGAGACGCACGTAGTGCCGCGAAGGCTCGCCTCCGAAGTCGGCGACAGCCTCGACCGTCTGCTCGACACGCTGCGCGCCGCTGCCTAGCCGATCAAACCGGTGATGCCACCGTTGTTGAGACCGGCGCTACCGTTGAAACCGAACGTCGTGGCCGGAACGCCGAAGACGTTGACGATGCTGGTGTAGAGATCACCGGTGGTGGCCGTGCGCGCGAGGTGACGGTTGGTCTTGATCCGACCCTGGGCGCCGCCCGCCAGCACGACCGGCAGGTTGGCCGGAGAGTGCGTTTGTCCGTCGCCGAACTCGGCGATCCACAGCACCAGGCTGTTGTCGAGGAGCGTGGCTCCATTGGGCTCGACGATGGCGTCCATCTTGTCGAGCAGGCGGTTGAACACGCTGGCGTAGTAGAGAAACCCCGCCTGGAGCGTGGGGTTGTCGTTGTTGCTGGCATAGCCCAAACCGAGCGATGGATCGTTGTGCACCTGGGCGTGCCACCCCTTCACGGGGCCGACGGGCAAGAAGTCGAACAGGGGGCCATCGTACTCGGTGTCTTGCAAGGTCATGATGCGACTGGCGCCGCACGCCAGCGCGTTGACCATCACGTCGATCATCAGATTGGCCTGCACGTCCATGCCCGTGTAGGGCCCCCCGCGCGGCGCCTTGTAGCCCGCGGGCAACATCTGGGTGAGCCCGCTGCATTGCACCGGCGGAACGTAGTTGAGGTTTTGCTCGATGCCGCGGATGGCGTCGGCGTGCATCTGCAAGCGGATGCGATCGGCGCTTCCCACTTGCGTTTTGAGGGAGTTGAACGAGGTGAGAACGCCGTCGAGCACGCTCTTTTGCTGCGCGCGAAACCGATCGGCGCGTGACATCGTCGCCGCGGGGCCGGTAGAAAGCCCGGCGAGGTAGGTCTGGAACGCGTTGACGGGATCGTTGTTCAGCGGCGCCACCGGGTTGGCACCCGACGCACCAGCTGGCTTCACTTTGTACCACATTTGGTTTTCGCCCGGCCCGGTGCCACCCACCGACAGATTGATGGGCTCGGTCACCTTGAGTTGATCGGCGAGGTAGTGATCGATCGACGGCCCCAGCGAGAGCGAGCCTTGCTTGACCTCGATGGATTTGTCGAACGATCCGGTGCCCGTCGTGTCGACCAGGGCGGAGCTCATGATGGTGTGCCCGGGCGCATTGTGGCCGTTCGAGGTGTGCAGCGGCGCGATCTTGTTGCTGACGCCAGAGACGACGGTGAGCTTCTGCTGATGTGCAGCCAGAGGCTTCAACATCTCGCTCAGCTGAAGCGCGTCGTTGGCCAGGGTGGGGGGCAGCCAGCGTTTGGAGAGGTTGCCCTCGCCTTGCACGTAGATCACGAGGCGCAGCGGGGGCGCGCCCGGCGTGGCAGCTCCCCGCGCAGCGCTCTCGAGCATCGGCAAGGCCAGCGCCGCACCGCCTGCACCACGAAGAAAACCGCGCCTGGTAAGCTGTGGTCTCATGGCTTGGGCTCCACGGGCGCGGCACGCAGGGCGAAGGCGTCAAGCGCGCTCACCTCGGCAAAGAGGTCGATGAGCGAATTGTTTTGCTTGGCGAAACGATCGGCCAGGGTGATGGCGGCGCACTGCTCGTCGCTCGTCTCCTGCGTGCCGAAGGTGTAACGCATCCACTGCGTGGCGAGACACGCCTGCACCTTGGGACTCTTGGCGAGCTTCTCGCCAAGAGCACGCACACCCGAGAAGTCACCCGCGAGATCGGAGTCCGAGGCGATGTGTCCGCTCACGTCGGCGGGCATCCCTCCGGCATTGGGAAGGTAGTGACCGACGCCATCGAAAGCCGAGAATGCAAACCCGATGGGGTCCATCAGACGGTGGCAGGTGCCGCAGACGGCGTTGTCCAGGCGGGCCTGTGACTGCTGGCGGATGCTCGCACCCGCCGGAGCGAGCGTGAGCTGTGTGGCCTGCGCGCCGGGAGGTGGCGGCGCAATGTTGTCGCACATCACCATCGTGCGGATGAACTTGCCGCGGAAGATGGGCGATGCCGTCTCGCCATGGGCGAATTTGGCCATCAAGATGGGGTGCGTCAGGATCCCCACGCGTTGCTCGGGATCCATTTGGACCTTGCGCCAATCGGCGGGGCCACTGCTCGTCGCGGGCAGGCCGTAGAATTTCTCGAGCACGCTGTTCACGCTCGTCTCGGGAGAAGTGAGGAGATCCACGAGGCCGTCGGCGGCGCTGACCGCCTGATCGATGTCGCGGCGCATCTCTTCGTCGAGCGCGTCCTGTACGTCGGGGGCGTGGACATCGGCGCGAAAGTCGCGCACCGTCATCCACTGCTGGAGAAAATCGACGAGCATGGCGTGCGCCCGGGGATCGCCGAGCATCCGCCTTGCTTGGGTCGCGCGATTGCCGGGATCGGCGAGCGCGCCACTGGCCGCCGCATCGAGGAGGCCCTGGTCGGGCAAGCCGTTCCAGTAAAGGAGGGCCATCCGCTGGGCGAGCTCAGCGCCAGACAACGGCGTCGATGTCGACGGAGGCACGGGCTGGTTCTCGAGCACGTAGAGAAACTGCGGCGTTTGCAGGAGCGTCTCGACGCCGATGGCCACGCTCTCGGGGTAGCTCATCGTCTTCTTGGCCGTCATGTACGCGCCAAGCAGCACGGCCGTCTCGTCGGCGCTCGCTGTTCGGCGAAGCGCGCGCGTGGCGAGCTTCTGCAAATAGTCGGTCGCGCACGTCGTCTCATTCGACGTGCAAGCCGGAACGAGATCGGCCACCTGCATGGCCACCGACTCGGCAGCGTCGAAGGCGGCCTTGACCTGCTCTTCGCCCATGGGATTGGCGGCGCTGTAGGTGGTGTAGGGATAGCCGGTGAGAGGTGCGGGAAAAGAATTTTGCACGACCACCGTCGGTCCGAACAGCTCGGTGATGATGTCGCCATACTGCTTGTTGTTGATGCGCTGCAGCGGAACGGCAAACGGGCCCGAGCCCATGGTGGCGCACTGGGCAGCCGACGGAACGTCACCCGTCTTCGTTCCGGGCCCCCCGGTTGGCCCACCTGCCCCTACCTGCGCCGAAATCGACGTACCCCCGATTTCACCGCTGCACCCCGCCATTTGAAGCGCTGCGGCCAGCAGCGGGACGAGAGTGTGCCCTTGGAGCTTCATCGTCTGAGCAATAGGACCCCTTCAATGATCCTAACAGCTCAGCAAATCGCCGAGATCAGGGATGCGTGAAAGGTGCGACGGCGATGCCGGCGGCGTCGCGGGCCTCGGCCATGACCTGACGGGCGACCGCGCGGGCGCGCCTGGCCCCTTCTTCGAGCACGCCATCGACGTAGGCGCGATCGGCGGCGATCACGCGGCGCTTCTCGCACAGGGGCAGGAAGCGCTCGTTGTAGGCGGCGTGCAGTCGCTTCTTGAGATCGCCGTACCCGACGCCACCCCTGGTGTAGACGGGCTCGACCTCGGCCGCCTTGTCGGCATCGAGCAACCGATAGAGCGTCATCAGGGCGTCGTTGGGATCTTTGGGATCGTCGACACCCTTGCTGTCGGTCTTGATGGCCGCGAAATACGTCTTCCAGGCCTGCTTTTCGGTCATCCCTTCCGGCAAGAAAATGGGAATCGTATTGCCGTAGCTCTTGCTCATCTTCGCGCCGTCGAGACCGGGAACGATGGGCGCCTGGGAGAAGCGCCATTCGGGTCGCGGGAACACCTCTTTGCCAAAGGCCGCGTTGAAGCTCTGCGCCATGTCCTGGGTCATCTCGACGTGCTGTTGCTGATCCTTGCCCACGGGCACGAGGGTGCTCTTGTAGATGAGGATGTCGGCGGCCATCAAAACCGGATAGTTGAACAGCCCCATCGACGCATCGAGACCGCGCGCCACGCTGTCCTTGTACGCGTGCGCCCGCTCGAGCAAGCCCTTGCCGACGCAACACGAGAGCAGCCAGGTGAGCTCGCACACCTCGGGGACGTCCGACTGGCGAAAGAAAGTCGAACGTTTGGGATCGAGCCCGAGGGCGAGGTAGTCGACGGCAACGTCGTAGGTGAGCTCGCGAAGACGCGCGCCGTCGTGGACGGTCGTCAGCGTGTGGAAGTTGGCGATGAAGTAAAAGGCCTGCTCGGGCTGCTCACCTGCCGGCTGCAGGTCGACGTGTTGCTGCATCGCCCCGAAATAGTTTCCGAGGTGAAGATTGCCGGTCGGTTTGACACCGGAGAGAATGCGCATCGAAGGTGCCGGCAAGATACCTTGCTTCGTCGGGCTTCGCGAGAGAGGTTCGCCGGTGCTCATGAGGGCACCGCCCGTCCGAGCTCGACGTCCATCTGGCTGGCGAGCAGGGCGATGAGCTCGCCGAGGCCCATGGGCGCCAGCATCTCGCCACCCCGACGCCGGGGCGCGACTGTCCAGTCTGACATTTCCTTGTCTCCCACGACCAGCAAGTAGGGGATCTTGAGGAGCGTGCCTCGTCGCACCTTGTGCCCGAGCTTCTCGTCGGATGCGTCGACCTCGGCGCGGATCTGGGCGTCGCCGAGCTGCGCGGCGATGGCAAAGGCGCGCTCGCGCGCACGTTCGGTGACCGGCAGCACCTGCACTTGCACCGGAGCGAGCCAGAGCGGAAACGCGCCGGCATGGTGCTCGATGAGCACGCCGAAGAATCGCTCCAGCGACCCGAAGAGCGCGCGGTGAATCATGAAGGGACGCCTTCGCCGGTTGTCGTCTGCCACGTACGTAACGTCGAACCTGTCGGGAAGGGTGAAATCGAACTGCACCGTCGAGCACTGCCATGCTCGACCGTGAGCATCGGTGATCTTGATGTCGACCTTGGGACCATAAAAAGCCCCGCCGCCTTCGTCGATCGCGTAGTCGAGCCGCGCCGCCTGGCACGCTTGCTCGAGAGCCCGGGTCGCCTTTTGCCACATCGTGTCGCTGCCCACCGCCTTTGGCGGCCGGGTCGCCACGAACGCCTCGAACTGCGAGAACCCCAGGCTCTGCAGAACGGATCGAGCGAAGGCGATGACCTGGACGATCTCGGTCTCGACCTGCTCGGCCGAGCAGAAGATGTGCGAGTCGTCCTGGGTGAATCCCCGCGCCCGCATCAGGCCGTGCAAGACGCCCGAGCGCTCGTAGCGATAGACCGTTCCGAGCTCGCCCAGTCGAAGCGGCAGCTCGCGGTACGACCGTTGTCGGCTCTTGTAGATCATGACGTGAAACGGGCAATTCATGGGCTTCGCGTAGTAGGCGTCGCCATCGATCTCCATGGGAGCAAACATGCTCTGACGAAAATGGTCGAGGTGCCCCGACGTCTCCCAAAGTCGGGCGCGCCCGATGTGAGGGCTCGCCACGAGCTGGTAGCCGTGGGCAAGGTGCTGGCTGCGCCAGTGATCTTCGAGCAGCTTGCGCACCATGGCGCCGCGCGGGTGCCACAAGATGAGCCCCGGTCCCACGTCTTCGTGGATCGAGAACAGATCGAGCTCTTGCCCCAGCCTGCGGTGATCGTACTTGCCGAGTGTGGCGGGCTGCAGCGTGGAGGGCTGCAGCGTGGAGGGCTGTTTACTGTCGATTGAGCGCTTCATGGGATGGACTCCTGCCGAGGGGCCGGGTCTCATCCGAGGAGCGGAGCACCGGCGCTGTTGAACCCGAGATCTCGAACGTGGTCGGCCACGTGCTCGTAGTGAGCAAGGTGGAGACTTGGTTCGTGGTCAGGTTCGACAGCGCGAGCTTCTTCATGATGGGCGATGTTATGCATCGGCCACGCGAGACGTGCAAGTCCCCGATGCGCCTTCGGCCATCCCGCCCCTTCCCTCTTCGTGTGGGGTCCGCTTGCCTTCCGACGCTCAGCCCTTTTTCGCTCGCTCGGACAACGGGATCAACGCCTTCTTCAGCTCGTCGTTGGCGGCTCGCATGCGGCGCACCGAGTGAGCCAGCGACGGCGGCTCATCGGGTGACTCGACCTTCGCCGCCGCCTCGAACCGCCCCAGCGTTTCGCGGCTATCGTGATCGCGAACGACCGCGGCCCGCCTTGTCTCTTCGGCGATCTTGCGCGCCACGGCCTTGGCCACGGCCAAACCGTCGAACGGACCGTGCGTCGCGCCCTGCTTTCCGTCTACCGTTTCTTCCTCGACGACGTACCTCGGCATTGCGCTTCCTCGCCCCTTCGCAAAACGACATGCTAGCATCCTTTTCGGTTTCGGGGGAAGCGCCGCGTAACAGGGTGATGAAATCCGTAGCCTTTTCGGATGCTCACCCGGGTAGCAGGCCCTGGTCATGAACGTCGCCTGCCGCCTTCCCACCGAAGCGCTCGAAGAGCATTTTCCATGACTCGGAGCGACGAATCGGAACGTCGCCAGCAAAGGGAGCCACGAATCGGAACGTCGCCAGCAAAGGGAGCCAGATGGGACACTGCCTCATCATCTCCGCTCGGAACGTCGCCAGCAAAGGGAGCGGCGAGGCACGGGGACACGTTGATGTCGGCCGAGTGTGAGCAGCCGCGTCGCCCACGACGGGCCCAACATCCGGGTCGGATCGGCGTGCGCCGCTAGGGCTCCTACGAGGGGCACGCGTTCGGTCGTCTGCGCTTTGCTCGCGACAGTGTGTAACGGGACGGACCGTTGTCGCTCCGCTGAGGCGAGCCCTCCAACTGGGCGGATGACATCGCCCCACTCCCTACGGACGACGGCTCGGGAGCGGAGATCGGCGTCTGCGCATCCTCACGGTCATCGTTTGTTCGACCCGCCGACCCTTCACTCACAAATTGACATTTTACCAAAATTGACATTGCCCCCATTTGCAATATCAGCATTCCGCCACACCATAAAACGCATGGGGCGTCAGCTTCTGCTATTTTCTAGCGGCCAGCTCGTTCACGCTCGCAAAGAGCACGGCGGCGAGATCGGGATCGGTCGGCGCAAGCTCGCGCGACCTATCGACACCCGCCTTCCCATGCACGTCGTGTTGCGTGCCTCAAGAGCAACAGGCTCGACGTCACTTCGCCACCCGCGGGTAGAGGCAGCACTTCGCGCCGATGCGACGCCTCTCGCAGCGGTTCGGCGTCCGCGTCTATGAATATGCCAACGCTGCCAACCACATTCACATGCTCGTCCGGGCAAGAAGTCGCCTTTCCTTCCAGCACTTTCTGCGCAGCTTCGCGGGCGTCG
>JBBSDY010000042.1:0-12077 GCA_038240245.1 Polyangiales bacterium | reverse complement strand
GCTCGACGATCGTCTTCTTGTGCGCTTCGGTCACCCGCGAGCCGTCCGGCTCGCATACAGCGAACGCATCGCAGGCGCGCCCCCCGACGGTCAGCACGTCCGACCAGAGCACGCGCACGCCCACACGAAACAGGGCCGCGGTGATGTCCGAAAGCAAGCCGGGATGATCCGGTGCTTCGATGCTGAGCAGATCGCAATCGCCATCGCTCCCGAAGAAAACATCGGGGGCCGGGCTCTCACCGGGCCGCTCGGTCGGCCAACCCCGCCTCTTCAGCGCGGCCAGATCGGTTTCACCTTCGAGGAGCGAGACGATGCCGCGACAGATGGCATCGACCTCGGTCTGCTCGAGCTGCACGAGGTCGGAGAATCCCTGCAGGCGTCGGACGGCGAAGAGCCCCAGCGCCTCGGCCCTCATGCCCCCTTTCGTACGGCAGAAGGTCTTGGCACCCAGGATGTCGAGCGAGTAGGCGCTTATCGCCGCGGACAACTTGGACAACAGGCCCCTGCTGTCGTCGGTCACCACGCATATCCACGATGAGCCGTCTTGCGCGGACTGACAGGTCTCGACGTGGGCGATCTCGGAGCCCCGTCGCCAGGCAATCTGCGCGTGCTGGCGCTTCGCGGGGTCGGAATACTGTGTCTGGTAGGACTCGGGCATGCCGCTCAAGAAGTCGTCGACGAAGTCCTTGGGAGCTTCGTTTCTTGCAACGGTGCGGAGTGGAATGCGCGTCGTATGGATCGCTGGAGACATGTGCCCCCCCATATGTAATTGGCGACCGTGAACGAAAAGGTGTCGGCAATGATTCGTTTTCGTTACGTTTGGTAGGTGCCGGTAGGCAAGAGTGTGGGCAAGGTCGTCGGCGGATTGGCGACGCCGACGCCGTTGATGCTGCTCGGCCGAGCTTTGAGATTGGAAAAGATGTCACCGTCTGCGGCGCCCGGTGCCCGAGATCGACGCCTTGCAGGGGGGGAGCCAGGGCGGGAGGGGGGAAGGGCACTGCAGAGGGTGGAGGGGCAAGCGCATGTCGGAGAAGTCGAGATCGGGGTGGCGGTCGTAGCGCAGGTCGCCGAGGACGGTGTTTCCGGTGATCTCATTGACCCAATAGGGTACGCGTCCGAAGCGCAAGAACGCGGCCGCCTGGCAATTGTCTCGCGCGAGCGCGGCGAGCTCGGCGCGTGGTGCGACGAACTCACCCCGGTACGAGATCGCTGGTGTCGATGTCGCGGCGACGGCAGTGAACGGAGCCGTGGGATGCTCGTCGGGATCGCGAGGGCAGCGATCGGCCGGCATCCAGCTCGGCATCGTGGCGACGGTGGCGCGCAAGACGGTGTAGTCGGTGCCGCGCGTTCCGACGACGAGGACGGCGAAGCAGAGTGGGTTGCCGGGAAGGGGCGTCGCCACGATGTCGTCGATCGAGCTTCCGACGAGAGCGGCAGAATGTCGGATCGCCGCCTTGGCGGCGTGGGAGGCGACGAAGAACGAGGCCGCGATCGCCCACGAAAGAGCGATGCCGACCGTGATGCGTAGCGCAGGACGGGCCCGCCACGACGCCAGCGCCGTCGCCGCCGAAAGCAGGGTCAGTGCGAAGGCGATGCCGAAAGGAATGAACGAAAGTGTCCAGCAGAGACCGATTCCCCCCACGAGCACAGCCGCCAGGATCAGCCGAGTGACGGAGGCGCGCACCGCGAAGAAAAGCGTGGGAATGGCGGCGGCCCAGAAGAAAGGCTCGATGATGAAAACAGCGTCCCCGTACATCCAGCCGTCGTAGAGCGGCCAGAACGGATGCACGCCATAGTTGTTGCTGAAGTCCATGGCGATGTGAACGAGCGGCGCCATGACGCAGAGGCTTGCGAGCCAGGTCCAATCGCCACGCGACCAGGGGACGCGCTGTCGCCGGGCGATCACGGCGGCGACGCCGAGGGTGACGATGGCGAAGCCGATCGCCGCGACGACGGTGTGCGTGTGGCCGCGGTGGTGCAGCAGGTACCCGAGTGGGCGCGGTAGGATTCCCGCATAAATGAAGTCCAGATCCGGAAGGTTGTTTCCCACGGCCGCGACCACGTAGGCGGCCGTTCGCCAGGACGAAGGAACGCGCCCCCCGCGCCGCGAGCGGATCTGAACGGAGGCCTCGGCCATGAGGAGCCCCGCCAGGGTGTGCGTGACGTTGTCCACGGTCAGAGTCGGTTATACTCGAGCGGCCCTCGCTCGATGATGAATCCGCCATCCTTCCGTAAGCACTTTGCGATCGCGCTCGCGATGATCGTTCCATTTGCCATCTTGCCGCCGCTGACCGCATGGAGCGCCGATCGTCTGGCCATAGCGGGCGCCGCACACTGGCGGATGGTGTCGTTGAATCTCGATCGGGCGCTCGGGGTCGCTCACGGGTGCGCGGATCGAGAGGCGATTGAAAACGATATCCCGGCGGTCGACTCTTCTCCGCCGTCGCTGACGATGGCGCGCGTGGCAGGCGAGCACGCAGCAGCGCCCCGCGCGCGACGTCCTCACCGTATCTTCGTGGGGCCCGACATGATCCGGCGCGCTCTACCGCCCTCGGCCAGGCCCACGTCGACGTGGACCGATCGCAACGGCGATCGGCCGGCGGGCATGCTCATTCAGAGTCCGGGGGTCCTGTCGGGAACAATCGTGCCGGGGGATATTCTCTTCGAGGCGGAGGGCCAACCCATTGCGAGCCTCGAGAGTCTCGTCGCGATTGTGGGTCAGGCCTACCAGCGCAAGTCGAAGTACCTGGCGGGCCGTCTCTACCGCAAGGGCGAGACCTGGGCGGTGACGGTCGAGCCGGGCTGGTGAAGGGTGCCGTCCGGCCGATGGGATCCGACGTAAGTCCCAGCGCTGGATCGCCTACAGCTTTCTTGCAAAAGGCCGCTCTCGATGGACGCGGCGAGGCATCGCTGGTGCATCGCGTGTGGCTGCGACGCACATCTTCGGGTATGGTCGATCAGCTGATTTTGCCAGGAGGATTCCCGATGCGACAGTTTCTTTCTTCGAGTCCCAGACGCTCCGCTGTTGGGTCGTCTCTGGCCGGCTCGGCGGCCTTGCTCGCTGCCTTGTGCAGCTCGGCGCCTGCCTGGGCCCAGCAGCTCCTGGGCACCGCGGCGACCGAGCTGGACATGAAGGACTACGCCAAGGGGATCTCCAACCCGACCGACATCGTGATCGTCCCCGACGGCCGCGGCGTCATCACACTCCAGGGCGGAGACGTACTCGTCTACACTGGCGGCACGAAGTCGACCGCCGGCCACATCACCACCAACACCAACAACGGCGAGCAGGGGCTCCTCGGTGTCGTGGCTGATCCCAACTTCGCCACCAATCACTATCTCTACTTCTACGCCGACGTTGGCGGCGTCGATGATCGTCATCAGATCTTGCGCTACGACCTCACCGCCGACGGAAAGTTGGGCACCAAGACCGTTCTGCTCGGCACGGGCGGTGTGACGCCGGGCATCTATGGCCCCGCCAATCACAACGGCGGCAGCATGAACATCTACAAGAATCAGCTCTACATCGGCGTGGGCGACACGGGGGCCAATGCAACGCCTCCCACCAACAAGTTTGGCAGCTGTCTCAACAAGCCCAACGGCAAGATCTTGCGCATCAACCTCGATGGCTCGATCCCCACGGAGAACCCGCTCTACAACGTGGCAATGGTGACCGCGTGCGATTCACAGAACGCGGCGTTCAGCATGGCGGCTCCCGACAAGCGCATCTTCGCCTGGGGCCTTCGCAATCCCTTTCGTTTTTGGATCGATCCCAGCGGCCCCCAAGCCGGGACTCTGTGGATTGGCGACGTCGGCGAAATGACGCTCGAAGAGGTATCCGTTGGCAAAGGCGACTCGCATTACGGTTATCCCTTCTTCGAAGGCACCAAAGACTGGGGGGCGGCGCCGACGAACGGGCCCGCCAACGAGTGCATGGGGATGACGCCCGCGCGGACCTGCACACCGGCCGTCTACGACTACGGTCACGACAACGGCAACAACTGCATCATCGGAGGGCTCATCATCGACGGCTGCGGATGGCCCGCCGCGTGGAAGAGCCGCTACATCTTCGGCGACAACGGAAGCGGCAACGTGTGGACGCTCCAGGTGAACCCCGGGCGCACGGGCGTGATGGCGGGCGGCACCAAAGACTTCGCCAAGGTGAACGGCCCCGCGTCCTTCAGGATGGGGCTCGACAGCGCGCTCTACATCGTGAACGTCGGCGGCGGATACGTGGAGCGCGTCACTCCCAAGGGGCAGGCGGCCACGTGCGGCATTCCCGACGGTGGCTTGCCGCCCCCGGGTGACGCAGGTGGAGGAGCTGGCGGCGCCAACGCAACGGGGGCGGGCGGCGCGAACGGCGCAGCGGGTGCGAACAACGGCGCCGGCGGCACCAACGCAACGGGTGCGGGTGGCGCCAACAACGCGACCGGTACCGGCGGTGTCGCAACGGGGGCGGGTGGCACCTCCTCGGGGACATCGACGACCGGAGGCCTGGGCAATGGTGGCGATGTCGCAACCGCGCCCAGTGCCGACGACAGCGGCGGATGCGGTTGCCGAAGCGCGGCCGCGGGTCCGGTGGGCCTGGGCGCCGGTTTCGCCATGATGGGCACCATCGCTACAGCGCTGTTGCGCCGGCGACGCTCGAGCCGCAAAAAGCAAGGATAGACCACCATGCTTCGTGACGAGGCGTGTGGCTCGCTCTGGGCAGGACTCTTCTTCGTGGGGTCTTGCCTCGGGATCGTGGGATGCGGATCGGACGCGCAAGAGGTCGCGCCCGTTCAAACGCATCCCGAGGGTGGCGCCAACGAAGCGAGCACGCACACCGACGCATCCACGACGACGGGTGCGGGCGGCGCGGGCGGTGGGTCGATGGCCGGGGTCGAAGGCGGCGGCGAAGCGGCCCCCGGCGTCACGTGCCACATCCCGGCCAACGAAGACGCTCAGCCCAAGCTTCTCAGCCAGACGGGCTGTGTCGACCCAAAGGATCCAAAAAAGCCGATCGCTACAATGATTCCTTACGACGTGAACAGCCCGCTTTGGTCGGACGGCGCCAAAAAAGAGCGCTTCATCCTGGTTCCGGCGGGTCAGAAAATCCACGTCAAGGACTGCATGGCCCAGCCGGGCGCCTGCGCGCAGGATGCGGGGGCCTACACGCCCGAAGACGACGGCCACTGGGACCTTCCCGTCGGCACGGTGCTGATGAAGTCGTTCAGCGTTGGCGGCAAGCACGTCGAGACGCGGCTCTTGATGCGCATGAATCCCGACGACTGGCTCGGCTTCAGCTACCAGTGGAACGACGCCGAGACCGAGGCAACGCTGCTCGATGGCGCGCTCGACAAGCCACTGGCAACGCAGCCCGTGCAAACGTGGCACTTTCCGGGGCGCGCGCAGTGCCTCGAGTGTCACACCGCCGAGGCGGGTCGTTCGCTCGGACCATCGACGCAGCAGTTCAACCGCAGCTTCGACTACGCCACCGGCGCGAAGAACCAGGTGACGGCGTTCGCGGATCTCGGTCTCTTCGAGGCGCCGCCCAAGATGCTCGCCGCCTATCCGACGCCGACCGCGGCCGGCGATGTCACCGAGCGCGCGCGGTCGTACCTGCAAGCCAACTGCGCCATCTGCCATCGGCCAGGTGGCCAGCTCGCCGACATCGATCTGCGCTTCTCGACGAATTTCAAGGACACGCATCTTTGCAACCAGCCCATCTCGAAGTCGAGCGCCATGCTGCCCCCGTTGCGGCTCGTCCCCAAGATGCCCGCTCTGTCGACGATCTCGTACCGTATGCACGACACGGTGACGGGGTTCTGCGGTCCGCAGCCGGCGACATGCACCAACTATCGGATGCCAAAGCTCGGATCGTACTTGGTGGATCCGGACGGCGCGAAGCTCATCGACGACTGGATTTCGTCGATCACGACCTGTCCGCAGTGAGCTAACTCGGAGGCCCCATGGTCCCCACGCCGGACCACGAAGTAGCGGTCGATGTTTGGTACATCGCGCCCGCTGGGCTGGGCGAGCGCGATCTCGCCGCCTGCGATACCTTGCTGTCCGAAGAGGAGCGAGCCTCGGTGCGTCGCTTCGTCGTGGAAGCCAACCAACGCGAACGCCGCGCGGCGAGGGCGCTCGTTCGTTCGGTGCTTTCGCGGCACCGCGACGTCGATCCGAACGCGTGGCAATTTCGAGCTGGCCGCTGGGGCAAACCGGAGATCGATCCGCCGTGCGGTCTTCGCTTCAACCTTGCCCACCACCCCACATTGGTGGTCTGCGCCGTTGCCGAAGGCAGAGAGATCGGCATCGACGTCGAGCCGCTGTCGCGACACGAAGAGATTCGCGAGGTCGCCACCAAGGTCTTCGCTCCCGACGAGCTCACCGAGATGGATGCCCTCGATGTCGCGCTGCGCGCAGATCGTGCCGTATCGCTATGGACGCTGAAGGAAGCGTACATCAAGGCGCGCGGCATGGGCCTGTCGTTGCCCGTTCGGGATGTGGCCTTCCGCTTCGATCAGCCCGTCTTGCACCTTGTTGCCGCCAGGTCCGTCGATCCCGATCCGGCGCGGTGGGCATTCGCCACCATCGATCTCCACGGACATCGCATCGCCGTGGCCCTCGACGCGCCCGGTGCAACGGTGCGGGCCCGCCTCTGCCTCTGGCGCCCGACAAGCTCGAAAGAATGATGAGCGTCCGGACGCCATCGACGCCGGCGTGGTACGGTGTTCCGAACGCATGCGGATAGCCTTTCTCTATCCACCTCCCTGGAAGATTCCAGTCAAGGGAGAGCCGCTCGATCCGAATGGCGACGGCCCGCCGGAAGAATTTCGCGCCGGGGATCTCGATCCCGACTTCTACCAGACGCCCTACGGGCTCTTCTCGCTGGGCGCACAGGCGATTCGCGCCGGGCACCAGGTCAAGGTCATCAATCTTTCGGCCTTCCCGTGGTCCGAAGTCGAAAAAGTGCTGCATGACGTCGAGGCCGACGTCTATGGGATGTCGTGCTGGACGGCCAACCGTCGCGGCGTCGCACTGGCCGCACAGAGCATTCGACGTCATCACCCGGGCGCGCACATTCTGGTGGGCGGCCCGCACGCCACGCCGCTCGCAACCGAGTTGCTTCTTCATGTGCCCGAGATCGACACCATCGCCCTCGGCGAGAGCGAGCCGGCGTTTCTCGAGCTCGTATCCAGGCTCGAAGCAGGGCAGCCCACGCAAGGCATTGCCGGCACCGCCTTTCGCAAGGACGGCAAGGTCGAGCTGGGCGCACACCGTGACTCGATCGCCGATCTCGATACCCTGGCCTCGCCGCACGACTACTTCGATACGCACATCCTGATGACCTCCCGCGGTTGTCCGTGGGCCTGTACGTTCTGCGGCGCCGAGACCACGTGGGGCAGGGGATTTCGCGGCCAGTCGGTGAGCTACGTGCTCGACTCGCTCGCCAGCGTCCTCTCGCGTCTGCCCGTGAAGATGATCCAAATCAAAGACGACACCTTCACCACCAACAAAAAGCGAGTGCTCGAGCTTTGTCATGGCATTCGCGATCGCAAGCTCGGCTTTTTCTGGAGCTGCGATACGCGCGTCGATCTTCTGACCGAGCCGCTTCTTCGCGAGATGCGCCTGGCGGGTTGCGAGCGCCTGAGCCTGGGGGTCGAGTCGGGATCGCAGTCGATTTTGGACAAGATCGACAAGAAGATCACCGTGGACGAGATCATCGAGTCGACCGAGCTTGCCAAAAAATTCGGCATTCGGGTCCGCTACTTCATGATGCTCGGCAACCGCGGCGAGACCGCCGCGACGTTTCGAGAGACCCTGGCGTTCCTCGAGCGCGCGAAGCCACACCAGTACATCTTTTCGTGCCTTTCGATCTATCCCGGGACGCGCGACTTCGACGAGGCCGAGGCAGCGGGCTGGCTCGACCGTCAGGTGTACTTCACCAGCAAGTTTCAGGAGCTCAAGACGCCATTCGACGCGTCCGATGCCGACACCGAGATCATGAACCGTTGGTTTTCCGAGAACAGCGGTCTACGCGAGTGCTTCGAGGAGGGCGTCGAAGACTACCGCGCCATTCTCGAGCGCCTCGGTGACTACCACGCCGCGCACATGGACCTGGCCGGCGCTTACATCCGCGCGGACGAGCTCGACCTCGGCGAGCACCACGTGCGCCGTGCCATCGAGCTCGAATACCCGCTTCCGGGTCTCGCCTACAACTACCTGGCCTGCATCGCCCATGCGCGGGGAGATCTCGATGGCATGATGGACAACTTCAGCCGTGCGGCCAAGGTCGACCCTCAACACTACGTGCTCATCCAGAACGTCAACCGCGCCCGCGCGTGGTTTCGTCAGGGCGGGCCCGCCAACGGGCTTGCTCTCCAGCTGACCGTGCGACACGACTTTCAGCTCCTCGAGCGAACGGTTCAACCGACACTGCCCGGGCCGCTGCCGACCGATTTTGCGGAGTGGGGAGCGACGTCGGCGCCTTCCACGGCTGCCGAAGTGTACATTCGTACGCCCGATGTCGAGGGCAGCCGGTCGTCGCTCAAGACGCGCCTGAAAGTCGTGACGAGCTAGATGACGACCCAATGCTTCGGGTCGCTGCGCGCGGCGTGCCTTCTCGCATTGTGCGCGGGCAGCGTCTACGGATGCTCCTCGGCGGGTCTTGGGCCCGGCGAAGATCTCGGCTCGCGCCAAGATCTCATCTATGGCGGCACCGCCGATACGACGCACGATGCGGTGCGAGCGTTGATCCGCTTCGGCAACACATCGCTGGGCGCCTGCTCGGGCACGACGATCGCCAGGCAAGCCGGATCGGGCATTTTGCTCACCGCCGCGCATTGCGTTCTTGCCATCGACGCCAACGATCAAGTCGTGCTGCCCATCCAAGTCGTTTCTCCTTCGTCGCTCTACGTGCTGCCTGGTACTGACTGGCAAAAGAGCTTTCAGGACGGCACGGCGTATTTCGTCGCCGAGATCACCGTCCATCCGCTGTACGACGGCAGGACCGAGAACCCCTACGACCTTGCGCTGGTGCGCTATCTCGGAGCCACGGACGCAACGCCGGTCATCCCCGTGCTTCCGGCCGCCGATGATCAGCTCGCGATCGGCTCGCCGTTCACGCTCGTCGGTTACGGCAAGACCGAGACCAACGGCAACAACTCGCAACGACGCAAGGTCGACAAGGTCGTCGGCAACATCAACGCCCGGCAGATCCTCTACGATCAGAACGACGGGAAGGGGACTTGCCAGGGAGACTCGGGCGGTCCTGCGCTGGTGCAGACGCCGGGCGGCGAACGCGTGGCCGGCGTCACCTCGTATGGCAACGTCGACTGCTCGGGATCGAGCGTCAGTGTCCGCGTCTCGTCGTCGGCCGCCTTCGTACAGGGTGTTCTGAACGCCGTTCCCACCGTCCTCAGTTGCGAAGTTTGCCGGGGCGCCGCGGTGGGACCGGGCGATCCGTGCGCGGCGGCATGGGCGCCGTGCACGACGGTGGGCTCGGCGTGCAATCGATTCCTTGCATGCGCCACGCCTTGCCAGGACTCGGCGTGTTACGACGCCTGCGTTGCCAAGAATCCAACCGGCGCCAAGCTCAACGACGACCTTACCACGTGCGAATGCACCACCGCGTGCTCCAAGGAATGCTCGCACGACACATCGTGCGGCAGGCCATCATGTGGTGGGCTCACGGTGCCCGGGGCGCTCTGCACGTCGTGCATCCAACAGAGCTGTTGCCAGCAAGCCGATCTCTGCGGCAACGACGCAACCTGCGCGGCGTGCTTTGGTTTGGCCGGAACGCAATGCGCGAGCAATGCGCTCTACAACGGGCTTCTCGGATGCCTCGCGCAGTGCGATGGCAATCCTTGCAAGGTCGCCGCGCCGAAGACAGGCACGCCGGCTGACGCCGGGGTCAGGGCCGAGGCAGGCGCAGCCGTTGGCGATGCAGCGGCTTTGCCGGCCGGTGACGGAGCGGCTGCAGTTCCGTACCAGGTGACGAGCACCCCGGTCGCAGCGGCCGCGGGAGGATGCTCGTGTCGGCAGACGCAATCCGACGGGCGCGGTCTCGGGCGACTGCTGGCGGCGTCTTGTCTTGTCGCCATCGCGGCGATGCGCGTGCGATCGAGACGACGTCAACTGCCAAGACAGCTGATCGCCGCTCGATGACCGCGCCGCGAGATCCCTTCGATCCTTCGTGGCTCGCCGCCGGTGGCGACAGAGCGCGGGCTGTCGTCGACGAAGCCGGCGCCCGGGGCGGCGATCTGGTGGCGGCGTGGATCGCGAACAAGAACGCGGCTGCTGTGGCGGCGATCGCAGCCGACGACTCGGCTCCCACGCCGGCGCGCAAGGCGGCACGACGGGGCATCAACGTGCTCAAGTCGCGCGGCGTCGCCATTCCCGATCGCCCACGGATCACCCACGTCGTCCACGGCGACGCCGATACCTACGAGGCCTGGTTTCGTCCTCCCGACGCCGGCGGTAGCTCGGCTTTTACGATGGGTGCGCGTTCGCCGCAGGGTCGATACCGGCTCGTCGACGTCATCGTCAAGCGCGGCGCGGGCCTCGTCTCTGTGGCTCCCATGGAGATGAGCCGTTCGCAGCTACGTACGACTTTCGATGGCATTGCGCAGCGGTTCGGCCACCCTCCTGCGCCGGTGCCCGTCGCGTGGGCGCGTGCGCGCATCGCCAGCGCCCGGGCCGAGAACGATCTCGAAAAGACGGTGATCCCGCTGGGCTTCGATACCCACCGCGATCTCGTGGGACCGCCGCCCGTCAGCGAGCCCCTTCACCCTGCAGATGAGCTCGCGCTCGACGCGCTCGACGCGATCGAACGATCGGATGCGGTCGCGCGCTCGGCAAAGCTACACGGCGAGCCCGAGCTTCGGGGCTGGCTTCCCGAGCCACCGGCGATACAACAGATGCTGCTGGCCATCCAAACCAAGGTCGTTCCCGCGGCGGGCACGGACCGCGCGATGGCCGAAGCCATCGTCGGCACGATCATCACCGAGGCAACGGATCGCTATTTCACCGCCGCCGTCCGGGGCAACGTTGCCGACGACATGAAAGACGCGGCCATCTCGGTCGCGGCGCGAGGTGCGCGCGATCGGGCGGCCGACGTGCTGGCCGTGGCGGCTGCCGTGGGATCGGCCGACGCCGAGGCGCACGCGATCCCTTTCTTGCGCGCGTTCTTCGAGAAGGCCTTTGGTCTCGCCGCGGCCCGCGCCGCGCGCCAGACGGCTGGCTAGATGGCACCCTCTCCGCGTTCGCCGGTGCGAATCCGAACCGCTTCGTCGACGGGCCGCACGAAGATCTTGCCGTCGCCGATGCGACCGGTCTGCGCGTTCTCTTGCACGAGCTCGAGAACCCGGCCGACGAGCGCATCGGGAACGACCACCTCGATTTTGACCTTGGGCACGAAGTCGACGATGTACGCCGAGCCGCGGTTGATCTCTTTACGCCCCCCGGTTCGTCCGAAGCCCTTGACCTCGGTGACCGTCATTCCCTGCACGCCGGATTCGCTGAGCGCCTCTTTCACCTCGTCGAGCTTGAACGGCTTGATATAGGCTTCGATTTTTTTCATGATTTTCCTCGAGGGAGCCGTACGAGGTCCTCTCGTCGCGACGCGGCCAAGGATGCCTCGCCTGTTGTTTCGGGACGGTGTCCTTTCCTTCTCATCTGCTGCTGGACACGAAGAGGGCGAACCCGAATCCCCAGACCACTGCCGTCGAGATGGCCGCCGAAGGCAAGGAGACCAGCTGTAGCTGAGATATGGCTGGTGCGCACTCTCACGCCTGAGGAACGCGCATCTCGCTTTCGACGGCCAACTCGACAGCAGAGATCCCTGGTGCCAACCGCACCTTTGGTCCTCCATTGTAATGAATACGTAGCCGTTACCTTCTTTCTGGCAGGTTTCGACCGGATATCAGTTTGCATAAAAATTTCACAAAGATTTGGTGAGTTGGAGCCTTTATGTAGGGAAATTGTGAGTGCCTGTTCCCTGTTGGCTGGGCAGAAAGCGACACCCAGCCCAAGCACCTTTCCGACGCGACCGATCAGACTCCCGCCGCAAAACGACGTTCGCCACGAGCCGG
>JBBSDY010000041.1:0-12112 GCA_038240245.1 Polyangiales bacterium | reverse complement strand
GAACGTGGGACCGAGAGCCACACGCGTCATCTTCGTTTCATATCCCCCACGCAGGGAGGATTCGATTTCTTCGCGCGATAGGCTGGCGAGGTAGTGCAAGAATGTCGCCCGCTCGTCGCGAAAAGTGACGTCGTTCAGCAGCGAGCGCCACTTCGAATGCGCGACCAGACGCATCGGGAATCCGAGGCCGATCGCCGTCTCCACCAAATAGCCCCACATGCGCGTCTGCGGGTGAACGAGATGAAAGGCGTCTCCGGCCGGCTCGGTCTTGGCAAGCTGCACGAGAGCGCGGCTCGCAGCATCGACGGGCGTCATGTCCACGTAGACATCGAGCACGGGGGCGGCACCGATGCGACCGCAGGCGTCGAGAAGCTGGACCAAAAAGTCGTCATCGTTGAAGGCTCCGCTCATGGAGTGCCCGGTGAGGCGGCCTGCCCGGTGGATGTACGCGCGAATGCCCCGCCCGCGTGCCTGCTCGATCAGCTTCTCGGCGACCCATTTGCTTTGCCCGTAGCCGCTCTCTAGAAGTGCCGGGGACGAGGCAGCGGCCCTTTCGGCCAACGCGCGAGCGGCGTGGCGGTCGGTGTCCGTAAGGACCTCGACCGTCGACACGTGATGGACGGTCTTGCGCTTTCCGGTTGCTGCCAGGCGGAGCACCCATGCCACGGCGAGGGCGTTGCTCGCCCGCAGAGCCTCGTAGGAAAGCAGCACGTTCACGTGCGCCGCCAGGTGAAACACCGCGTCGACGCGTTCGCTCAGGCTTTGGAACGCCTCGGGAGCCAGGCCGAATGCGGGCTGGGCCACGTCCGCACACACAAAGGACACCCGCGCGCCGAGGACGGCGGGATGCACGAGGCAGCCCCGGCGGGATAGATTCGTCACGACGCGCGAGCGAGCAGCCTCCGGCGTTGGCGCGCGAACCAGGCAGATGACGTGGGCCTGCGTTTCGCGGAGCAGCTCGGCGAGCACGAAGGTGCCGTAGTACCCAGTGGCTCCTGTGAGCAAAACCGTTGCAAGGGGAGCTCGTGCTGTCGCGGGCGCGCTCGCAACGATGTCCGATGCGAGAACGGCGTCCTTTTCAATTTGTTGGAGAAGCAGGGACGGACCGCGAGGGTGCCCGTCGCTTCGCTCGAGCTCGGCGCAGACATCGGCCAGCGTCTGGCACTCGAGAAAGAGCTGCGCGCGAAGGCGCCGCCCGAGCCGAGGACCGAGAATGGAGGCGGCGCGGACGGCGGAGAGAGATGTCCCACCCAGCGCTTGAAACCCATCCTGGAGGCCCACGCTTTGCATACCAAGCACCTCGGCCGTCGTTGCCGCAACCACCTTCTGCAGCGGTGTTTGCGGGGCCACGAAGTGCGGGCGCTCGGCCGGAGCGGTGGCCGCCGCCAGAGCTCGACGATCAATCTTGCCTGCCGACGTCAAAGGAAAGCGGTCGATGACGTGCATGCGGGCAGGAACGGCCGCTGCCGGAAGGACGCGTTCGAGGTGGGTGCGAAGCAGGGCCGTGGTGACGCCGAGCGCGGATACCATCACGTGCGCATCGAGCTCCATTTCACCGGCCTTATTTTTTTGCGCCACGGCAATCGCTTCGACGACACCCGGATGCTCGCGCAGACGCGACTCGATTTCTCCGAGCTCGATGCGGACGCCACGAATTTTGATCTGGTAGTCAGCGCGGCCCAAAAATTCCAGCTCGCCCGTGCTGCGCAGGATTCCGCGATCGCCGCTGCGATACATCCAGTTGCCCGGAAGGTACGGATCGGACACGAACCGCGCTCGGGTGAGCGCGTCGTCGCCGAGATATCCGCGCGCAACCGCCAGCCCACCGATGCAAATCTCCCCGGCGATGCCGACGGGCACGAGCTCGTTGCTCGCATCGACGACGTACGCAGAGACGTTGCGAAGCGGACGCCCGATCGGCAGGACTCGCCAATCACCAGGTAGGGTTTGCTCGCCAGCCTCCCAGACGGTAGCGACGATGGTCGTCTCGGTGAGCCCGTAGGTGTTCACCAGGCGAACCCTTCCCGCGGTCGCGCGCTGCCACGGCACCAGCACGTCGGGCCGGGCCGCATCCGCGCCGAGGATCACGAGCCTCAGCGCTGGCGGCAGATTGACCGTTCCGTCGGCCAGCCGCATGGTCAGCTCGTGCCACAATGCCGATGTGATGCTGAGCACGGTCAAACGCTGCGCGACACACTCGTCGAAGAACGACTGCACCGATTCGATCGGTCGCGCGCTTCGCACCACCAGGGTCGCGCCTGCCGTCAGCGTCATGACGATCTCCTCGAGGCTCAAATCGAAGCCCAACGAGGCGGTCTGCAAGACCCGGTCATCGGCACGCACGCCATAGGCGTCGGACGCCGCCCGGACGTAGTTGGCCAGCGAGCGATGGTCGACGACCACCCCCTTCGGCTGCCCGGTCGATCCCGAGGTGAAAAACGTGTACGCGACATCGTCCGGTAGAACGACGGGACGAGGACCCGCGGCGGGCCCGGACGGCGTGCCGTCCTGCGCGTCATCGACGAGAAGCAACGTGAGCAACTTGTCGGCCTGCGAAAACGCCGCAACGGCCGAGACCGAGGACGCGCACGTCACCATCACGCGCGGCGCCGCACATTCGATGATGGCCGCCACGCGACCGGAAGGGTAACTGGTGTCGATGGGTACGTAGGTTCCACGCGCTTTCAAGATCGCCAAAAAGGCGATGATCGCGTCTGCACCTCGTTCCAAATAGATCGCGACCCGCACGCCCGAGCCGACGCCTCGTCCGCGCAGACGCTCGCATAGCGTGTTGGCTGCTTCGTCGAGTTGCAAGTAACTGAGCTCGCGGTCGGCATCGACGAGGGCCAGTGCGCCGGGGGTCTCGCGAGCATGACGCTCGAAGCACTCGACGATGCTGGGGATGGCCTCGTCCATCTTGACGGTGGCGGCATTGGAGCGGGCCAGCACCCACGCGCGTTCCTCTCCGCGCACGATGGGAATGGCCGATACCGGCACTGTCGCCTCGACAAGGCCCTCAATCAGCGCACGAAGGTGCTCCGCGATCCGCGCGATCGCATTGGCCTCGAATCGGTCGGCACGAAAGAGAAGCTCCACCGACTGTCGCTGGGCGTACACCATGAGGTCCCCCACCGCGCAATCGTCGGGCGCGTCGAGTGTGACGGCAATGTCCTTGCCGGCCGGGACGCCGGGCAATACCTGCGGGGCGCGAACACCGTCGACGCGAAGCGCGCTGTCCAGCGCGTCCTTGGTCCGGTGAAGAAGTTGCTTCGCGTCGGGGCCGCCGTCGAGATGAACCTGGGCCAATCGTTCGCGGCCATCGGCGTGGACGACGAGCGAGACGTCGTCACGACCCGCGTAGCGCGCCAACAATGCGATCACGGCGGCAACGAAGACGAACGCCGGAGGCACGCCCTGTTCGGCGCTCATTTGCTCGAGCCGTCCGGCGATCCGCGACGAGAAAGTCAGGGTCTTTCGCGCAAGCGGCGGAAGATCGGAGCTCACGACACCGGTCTCAGGCTCGTTGGATTGCGGCCGATCTCGGGTTCTTCACCTGCCAGGGGAAGATAATGTCGCGCGGCGCTTTTCGGCAGGACGCACAGGATCTCTTCGACGATGCCGTCCATCGCGCGGGCGAGCTCGGTGATGCGAATCTCGGAAGTGCCATCCGCACCGACCAGAACGACCTCGTCACCGATCTCGGCTCCGACGTC
Organism: Polyangiales bacterium; assembly: GCA_038240245.1. Taxonomy (GTDB): domain Bacteria; phylum Myxococcota_A; class Polyangia; order Polyangiales; family Polyangiaceae; genus DASWDH01. Next base: position 8,399 of record JBBSDY010000041.1, on the reverse strand, counting down.
GGTCACGTCCACCATGATCATCTCCATGCAAATCGAGCCGACGATCGGGCAACGTTGCCCCCGGATGAGAACCTCGGCCCGGCCACAGAGCCGACGTGGGTACCCGTGCGCGTAGCCGACGGGCAACGTAGCGATCTGCGATGGGCGCTCGGCCCTCCATTTTTCACCGTAGGAGACGGTCTCGCCCGGACCTACAGAACGCAGCTGAACGATATGCGTCGTCACGCGCATGGCCGGCAAGAGCTCGGCGCCGCTTGGCTCGTCGCCACCGAAGAGCGCGATACCAACGCGAACGTGCGTGAAATGAGAGCGCGCAAGGCGGTAAGTCGCAGCCGTGTTCGCGGCGTGCACCATGGTCGGCTTGTGCCCCGCGGCACTGAACTGCGCGCATGCCCGCTCGAAGGCATCGAGCTGGCGATGGGCGGATGCGGGGGAGTCTGCGTCGGCCGACGCGAGGTGCGTACAGAGACCCGAGACGACGATCTCGGGGTGCTTCGCAAGTGTCAGCAAAAAAGGCGCGACCTCTTCGTCGCGCAACCCGCTTCGCGACATTCCCGTGTCGATCTCGACGTGAACCGACGGACGCGAGCCGCGCTTGCGCGCCGCACGATCGAACGCCTCGAGATCCGCCTTGGAGGCGAGCACCGGTGTGATGCCGGCATCGAGCAGAGCGCCGTGCGAGCTAGCATACCGGCAAGCGAGGGCGATGACGGGCAGAGCAATGCCCCCCTTTCGCAGGGCGATGGCATCGCGTACGGAGCTCACCACCACTCCGGCGATGGTTCCATCTTGCTGGAGCGCGCGGGCGACCGACACCAGACCGTGCCCATACGCGTCGGCCTTCAGCATGGCCAGCACCCCACGCGATGGGCCCACCAGGGCCTGCACGGCTCTGGCGTTGGCGACCACTGCGTCGAGGTTCACCTCGATGCCCACGGGCGGAAGGCTTGGAGGCGCCATGCTTCTGTGCACGCCGGAGGTCTCGTCGATCCTTGCGGGCTCTTGCTTCGCCGGTCGATCGATGCTCGGCTCGTCGTTTCTCATGAGCTGAACCGACGGCCGCCCTCGCGCTTGAGCGCGTGCTCGACAAGCTTTGGTACCGGCGCGGACGAGAATCGCGGTCCTTCGAGCATCGTCACGGGAAACCAACATGTCATGGTGGTGCCGACGCCGGCCCGGCTGTCGATCTTGATTGCTCCGCCGCAGCCTCGGACGACTTCGCGGACGGCGCCCATTCCGATGCCGCGTCCCGAGATCTCAGTTGCCAGCTCACGCGTCGTGACGCTGTCCGTATAGAGCGCTTCTTCGAGCTCGGCACGCGTCGCGTGCGGCAGCCCGAGCTTCTCGGCACGTCCCCCGATCTTTTGCCAGTCGATGCCGCGCCCGTCATCGGCCACGCGCAGCTCGACGCCATCACGCGACGCCGTCAGCGCGATCTCCACCCTGGCCCGGGGCGACTTTTTGGCGGCTTTGCGCTCGGCGGTGGTTTCTACCCCGTGGTCGAGTGTGTTGCGCATCACGTGCGAGAAGACGGACCAGAACCCCGCCCAGCGCGCGGGTGCGAGACGTAGACTTGCCGGCGTGACGCTCACGTCGATTGCGGTGTCACCCTTGCCCACCCGCCGGGCCAGCGACCGGCCCTGTTCGGCGAAGCGTTGCAGCGTCCGCTCGGCGGGCTCGTTGGTCCAACTGCGTACCGACGCGATCAACGCGTCGTCGCTTTGGCGTGCCTTGAGTTGAGCAAGGTGCTCCTCGTACTCTCGGATGTGGATCTCGATGCGATCGCTCGCCGAGCCACTTTCGAGCTCCGCCGCCAGGGACCTGATGTGGTTCCACGCCCCACGGAGCGCGGCGAGCTCCGCAGCCGTGGGCGGTCCTTCGGTCTCTTGCATACGCGACTCGATGCGATGACACAGCGTGGCGATGCTCTCGATGCCGTAGAGCGCCGTGTCACCTTTGAGAGTGTGAATCGTTCGCCGGAACCGCGACGTCGTCGTCTCCATCCCCCGCCCCTGCTCGATGGTGTCGACGAGACGCGTCCCATTGCGCAAGAACTCGCGAAAGCCCGCCGGGTCGACCAGTATGCAGCGAAAGACGCGAAGAGCTTCGTGCTGTGCCAGCTCGGCGCGCTCGCGCTCGACGACCGCCGTGACGTCGCGCATGACGACGAGGACCTCGTCGAGCACCTGGCTTTCTTCGGGCCCCAACCAGATGGGCGAGAAGTCGAGCTCGTAGGATCGCTGCGCGTGCTCGAAGCGCCCTCGCATCTGGTCGAGGACGACTTCGACCGGCATCATGTCGTCGTCCAACGCTATCCACCCGAGGCGAAGGAGATCGGCTGTCGCGGGCGCGAAGGTCTGAAAGTAGTCGAACAGCTTGACCTCGGGTGCGGGAGCGCCAAACCACTCGTCGACCGCTCGCGAGCGTTCGTGGGACAACACCCCGTCTTTGCGGACCGTGACCAGCCCCTCGGCGACGTTGTCGAGCACGCGACGGAGGTCGTGGTTGCGCTCCGAAATCTGCGCCTCTCGCGTTGCAATGACCCTGCTCATGCTCGCGAACGCGCGCGAGAGGGCGCCGACCTCGTCGTTGGAATCGAGCTGAATGTCGACGACCTCGCCCTCCTCGAGTCGCTTGGCTGCCCTGGCGAGCTGAGCAAGGCGTCGGACCACCAGCGTTTGACTGAGAGCAAGAACGACCACCGCCAGGCCAAGGGCAGTCGCCGAAAACGTGACCAGCGTGCGACGCTGCTCGGCGGCGATGGCAGCATTTTCACCGGCCAGGGAGCACTCGATCAGGACAGCGCCGAGCACCTCGCCCGACTCGCTGATCACCGGTTTCTGTAGGATGACCGCATCCGCCGTGCGCTCGACTTCGAGCTGCAGCGGCATGGTGGCGGAGGCGTGCGGGACGGGTACGTCCCGAGCAATCTCGCCGATCTTGTCGCCACGGCGTGATCCATCGGCGCGCCACAGCCCCACGTAGACGACGTTGGTGCTCGCCATCAAAACCGTAAGGTGCTCGCGAACCCCCGCGTCGTCGTTGAACGACAGCGGCGCGGTGACGCCCGCGGCGAACAGCTCGGTGACCATCGTCGCGGCGCGCTCCTTCGCCGACAGGAGCTGCTCGCGCTCGTTACGGTTCACCCGCAAATAGGCCACCGCCGTCACGACGGCGAGCACGAGAAGGATGGCACCGGTAAGCTTCGTGCCAACCGAAACGAAGCTTCTGGCCCGTCGCGGCTTGGACGCGCCGAGCGACGACTCGTTCTCCTTGACCTGATCTGCCTGCAGTGTGCTCGGTTTCATGGCTCAGAATTCGACGAAATCGCCTTCCTCTATCAGCCTGGCCACCGTCTCGGTCCCCGCCGCGCCCTTCGTGGTCGCCTCGAACCAGACGAACACCTCGTGGTCCCCCGCCAGGTAGACGTGCGGAGCCTCCTTGCGCTCGCGCACGACCACCCGGATGGCGGGACCCGTCGCAGCGCGGGGCAGGAGGGGCTCGACGACGACGCCCACCCGATAGAGCTGATTCTTGATACGGCCGAGAAGCTGGTTGCTCAGCTCCATGGCCAGGTCGCGCACCCGGAGTCGATCTGCGGCCGAGCCCGGGGTTGCCTGGGTTCGCGCCGCCGAAGGGAGGGTGGCTGCAAAGAACCGGATGTCGCTCAGGAATACGACGGAGCCGGTCATCGTCTCGCCCGTAAAATGGATGACGCCGGCCGCGTAGTCCTGGGGGCGTGCGAGGAGCGGGGCGAGGTCGGAACGTGGGTGCCTCTTCGCCGAGCAACCGATGGACGCGAGGAAATGTTCGCAAGCGCTTGGAATCAGATCATAGGCAGATTTCTGCAGATTCATGCCACGGCGCGCCAGATCGTCGTGCTTTTCATCTGGCTCTCCATCCCTCTCTAACGGCCAAACGACCGCGAGCTTGAACGCGTTACGACCCGTGACCGATGGAGCACCGCCGGCAGGAAGTGTTGCGCCAGCCGCAACGGGGTGCATGTCAGATGACCGCGTCCGCGCACGAGGGCGCACCGTCATGCGCTGCCCCAACCACGATGCGCCCCAGCCGCTTACTTCGACGGCGCGCGCAAGCGTTCAGCTTCTTGGCGTCGGAGACCGGAAGGGAACTGGACGAGGTAAATCTGAGCGAGCGTCGCAGCACCCTGCTTGTCGCCCCAGCGGGCATGTGCCAGCGCACGCAGAAACGAAGCGTCCTCGCCTCGCGGGTCGGCAGGCGCTTCGGCGAGAAATCGGACGAAGCTCTCGTCCGCGCGTCGGTAGTTGCCCGCCTCGAACGCCGAGACCCCCATGGCGAACGAATCGACCACCGGTTGCGCTTCGTGCGCCGCGACACCGCCCGTGCCGGGATGATTCACAGATGGTGGACGGCCGAGCCCAGGAGAAGGGGGGATCGCAGCGCCGCTGTCGGTGACGGGCTCGTCTGCCTGTTGCGCCGGTCGCGTCCACGACTCACCCGCGTGAAGCAACCGTTCGGGGTCCGATTGCAAGCGGAGCGCAACGAGTCCTTCGGTAACAGCGACGCGGACGGTGCGATTCTCGGAAAGGTCGACCAAGAACCGGGTGCCATGTACTTCGATCTCACCATCGGGAAGCAGCAGAAGGAAGCGTTGCTGTGCCGCGAGGTGATGAACCTGAAACGCGGCACTGCCGGCAGATAACCGAACGCGTGTCAGCTCGCCGAGCTGCTCGTGAGACCAGCGTGCCAGATGGATGTCCTCCACCGCAAACCGAGGGGGCGCCGTCACAGACTGCGGCGCAGCAGACCTCCACTTCGCCATACCGAACGCCAAAGCGGCCACCACGAGCACGGCAGTGGCGACGGCCATCGCGCGACGTCCACGCGACGGCCGCTCGTTGCCCCCCCAGTCCCTGGCAACCCTTTCGATCAACTGCAGGCGCAGCCTGCGGCGAACGAATGGGCCGGTCCACGCTGCGGGCAGATGAGTCAGCGTTTCGCGGAGCCGATTCACCTCACTCCATTCGGAGGCGCACTCCGGGCACGAAAGCGAGTGGCGTTCGAACAACGCTTGCGCGGTGCCGGCGAGCCGACCGTCGTCAATCGCCTCGGCCTGCCACGTCTGACGGCAATGACTTCGGTGCTTCATGACGGCTCCTTGGCCAGCGCGCGGCGCAGCTCGAGTCTCGCGTGATGCACTCTCGTCCAAACCGTGGCCACCGGGATGCCGAGCGCACGCGCGGCCTGTTCGCCCGGCACACCTTCGAGAATCACCATCACGAAGACGTCTCTCTTCTTCGCCGAGAGTCGCGAGAGGATCCTGGTTGCGCGGTCGGCGAGCTCGCGGTTTTCGGCAATCTCGTCGGGACGCGCAGGAAAGGACGCCGGCTCGGAGCTCCAGCGCAGAATGCGGGTGGCACTGCGAATGACGGACCGACGATGACGACGAACGACTACCAGAGCCAATCCGAAGAGCCAGTTCCTGGCGGGGAAGGCTGGGTCGTACTTGTGGGCCGCGCGCGCAACGTCGAGAAACGTGAGCTGTACCAAATCATCGATCTCTGACAGGGCCACCCCGAGACGGCCGATGAACCGCTTGACGTCGGGCTCCAGACCCTCGAAGAGATCCCCAAGGGCCTGGACATCGCCGCCGGCTACCCGACAAACGAGCTCTTCGTTGGTGAGCGTCGCCACGGGCCGCAGCGCTCGTCTCACAACACGTCTCCTTCGACCCCGAGCTGGATGGTGACGGACCATGCTGGAAGCGGTGGCAAGGCAGCGTCGACCGTGCGCGTCGCTCCCAGGCGCGTGGGCGTTGCGTCTAGCAAGAGTAGACTTCGGGCACGTAACCGGTTTCTCGACGGCCAAACCACGCCGCCGTACAGGCCGGCTAGCGGTTCGGCGACTGCGCCGCCGATGCTTCCGTTTTGGTCGCCCGCCGCATCCTGGGCATCCCCTTGGCTGGTTGCAGTTTCGCTCACGATTCCGGCGCCCAGCCGGGCGCCACCCGCGAGCGCGAGGGGCCCGGTAGGGAGGCGAACACCGGCAGCGATGCCGGCGCACGCGCTCCACATCTTGAACCCGCCGGGCACGTTGAATGACGACGAATGCACCGGCTCGACCTCCGCGAAAACGCCGAGCTCCCAGTGCGCGAGCGAAACTCCTGCCGCTACCTGCACAACCGATCCTAGAAGTTGATTCGGAGCTCCCCAGCGGGCGCCAACCGCACCGGCGATGACAACGTGGCCGCCATGGGGGCGGGGCGCATTCGACGCGTCTTGGTCAGCGTCGCCAGCAGGCGGCACCTTGACGACAGCCGTGGCACGCAAGGGACGGTCTTCTCGATGCGAGGCCTCACCGCTCGACACGGCGACTGTCGTCATGAGAGCACTCAGCGTTGGGGTGAGATCTTCGGGACGCAAGATGGGCCGCTGGGCCAATCGACCGTCCCGGGTCGTCATGGTGACCAGAGCGCCGTGCTCGCGAACTTCGACGCTCACATCGCGACAATCTCGCGTCTCCGTGGGGAGCGACTCGATGTGCTGCATCGCCTCGACCGAGGCCTGCCGCCACGGTAGAGCCGCGCGGTTCGGGTGCACCGTCACCTGACATTGGCCGCGCGCAAGGCTCGGCCAACCCACGAGCGCCAGCCAGGCCGCGCAGACAGTCTGGACAGGGAAGCGCGGCCTCATCGGTTCCCCCCAGTTCTCCGCCGGAACAGCGTCCGACCTTCACGAGAATCTTTCTGCAACTGGCGTTTTCTCTTTCTTGAAGGTTAGGGGCACATCGAGCGGAGATAGCGGCGAGCAAGCAGCCAAGGTGCTCTACTGGAGGTTACAATGCGAATTCCACTCGTCATTCCGTTCATGTTGGCTGCGTGGTCCATGGGTTGCGCGGCGGGAAGGAAGCCAGATTCAACTGTCTCGGCCACGACAGCCCTCACCGGCTACCCGTCCCTCCCTTCGGCGGCGGTGGCCACCAACGAGCAAGGCCAGGCCTTGACCGTGGGTCTCGACGCGGCCAACCACTTCTCGCTCGAGTTGCCGCGAGACCATCGCTACCGCATCGCACTGGCACTCGCCGATCGCGAGATCCCCATCGTCTTCGCGCGCGGATCGGGCAGGTTCGGGAGCTCCTTTTCGATCGTCTCCGGTGGAGCGCACGTCGAGCTCGGCTCCCTTCGCTACGTTGCCAGCATGCAGGGGGGGACGATGCAGGTGGTGACCGGCACGAACGGTTCGATGGTGTCGATAGGCTCATCGGCGCAAACCGGCGAATGTGTCGACGGCAAAGTCGCCGGCACCGAGACCCTGTGCGTCGATGATGAAAGAAAGGTCAGCTGCGGCGACGGATCGCAATCGAAAGAATCGGCGAGCGAATCTTGCGACGAGCCGAGCCGAGCGGCATGTACCGACACCGAGACAGCGGATGCGACCGGAGCCGACCACGAAGCGTCGATCGCAGAAACCAACCCACCCGATCGCGTCGACGGCTGTGACGACGGTGAGAACGACGACAACGTCGAGCAGTCGGGCGAGCACGAAGACTGACCGCGTCAACACCGGGGGGCGGCACCATCAGCCATTTGCGAGAAGCGCATCGAGCGCACGGAGTGGCTCGATGCCTACCCATCTCACCCGCGGCCGGACGTGTTTCACGCGGAGACTGTCAAACTGGCGCGACGCGATCGGAGACGGCGGCGGGCTCGGACAGGTCGACCACTGCGTTGTCGCCCATCACTTTCAAGCGCACCGCAGGAAGCCGGGCCAAAGCAGGACCGCGCATCACGGACCCATCGAGCGCAAACAAGCTGCCGTGACAGGGGCAGATGAATGCGGCCGCAGGGCGAGCCGGGGTGGCGCGTCGGGGTGGGGCACAGTCGTTGGGGCTCACAATCGGCATCATGCAGGCATCATCCGGACAAATGGCCACCGTGCAACATTGATGTGGGCACGTGGCGCTAAGAGCATAGAGCCCCTTGTCGTCTCGAGCGACGATGGCTGCGGTAGTGTCGTCGAGGGCCATGATCGCCACCTCGCTGATAGCGAGGCGAGCGCCCCCCGGGATGGTGATTTGTTTGGCAGCGACCAAACAATACGGCAGGCCTCGACCGCTCGCCACGCTAGCGCACGACGTGTCTGGCGCCGGGGTCTGCGTTCCACATCCGTTGGCAAGCATTCCGGTTGCGCCGAGCAAGAATCGCCGCCGAACGACGTTCACGGCGTGCATTTCCCCGAGGCGACAGTGCACGTCAGCGGCTTCTGACAATCCGCATCTCGCGTGCACGGAAACGCGCAGCCATGGTCCGAGGGACCAAAGCCGACAGGGGGCGTCGTGAGGAACAGCTGGCAGACGTACCCTTCGCCGGCTCGACAGTCGGCGTCGGTCGTGCAGCCCTTGAAGCAGCCGGGCGTTTC
>JBBSDY010000040.1:0-12120 GCA_038240245.1 Polyangiales bacterium | reverse complement strand
GGGGCAGCACGTTCGCGCGCATGACGGTGCCTCGCGACATCTTCGTCAATGCCGTCGACACCGCCGTCCCGGTGACCCACTTCGTCACCAGCGACGCCAAGATCATTGGATGGGTCAACGGGGCGGCCAGCGCCATTTTCTGCCGCGCCTCCAAGTCGGTGGACCAGCGACCCGGCGATACGAGCTGGGCGATCAAGCCGGCCAATGACCTCGACACCACCTGCGGATGTAGCGGCGGGGGTTGGACCGATCGTGGTGGATTTTACGGTGGGGTGGTTCCAGCCACGTCGTGCTCGAGCTGGGGCGGCGCGTGGGCCGGGGCCAAGGACAACACCGAGCCCAAGGGCGGCCTCGAGAGCAACGTCGACTTGACGCTCTGGGTGCGGTAGTTCCTGGAGTCCAACTCGAGACCAGCGTCCCCCCCTCACCGAGGCTCGCGAACCATGACAAAGGCTCTGAACTTCAAACAAGAACTGACCGCCGCCTTCGGAGATCCCATCGCGGAGAATCCGACCCAGGTGATGATCGAGGCCGCCTATCGGCATCACAAGCTCGATTGGCGCTACCTCACGGTCGAAGTGAAAAAGCACGGACTTGCCGACGCCGTTCGCGGCGCCAAGGCGATGGGCTTTCGCGGATTCAACTGCACCATTCCGCACAAGGTCGCGGTCATCCAATACCTCGACGGCCTCGGCGAATCGGCGTCGGTCATGGGCGCCGTCAACTGTGTCGTCCGGCGCGGCGATCAGCTCATCGGCGAAAACACCGACGGCAAAGGTTTCGTGCAGTCGCTCAAGGCGCTGACCGATCCGCGCGGCAAGAAGGTGGTCATCTTTGGAGCGGGCGGCGCGGCGCGGGCCATCGGCGTCGAGCTGGCGCTGGCGGGCGCTGCGTCGTTCACCATCGTCAACCGCGGCGAGGAGCGCGGCAAGGAGCTCGCCCGTCTCATGACCGAAAAAGTCAAAGCCGACGCGCGGCTCGTCGTCTCACGTGCCGACTTCAAGGGCCCCGAGGGCACCGACGTCGTGATCAACGCCACGTCGATCGGCCTCTACCCCGACGTCGAGGCTCGCATCGCCCTCGACACGAGCACCCTCCAGCCAAACATGATCGTCGCCGACGTCATTCCCAACCCGCCCCGCACGCGTCTGGTGCGCGATGCCGAGGCGCGGGGCTGCAAGGTCATCGATGGGCTCGGGATGCTCGTCAACCAGGGGGTCATTGGCGTGAAATACTGGACGGGCATCGACCCCGATCCCGGCGTCATGCGAAAAGCGCTCGAGGACGTCTTCGGCGCGTAAAGCCTCGCTCAGGGGACACGTCCCCGACCCGTGAGAGCCTCGCTCTGGGGACGCGTCACCGACCTGTGAGCCCACACCCGGACCTCCGTTCCATGTTACTCTATGGAAGGGCTTTCACTTATGCGCTGCGGCCTATCGGACCTCCTGCTCACGGCGTCTTTCGCTGCCTTCGCGCCGGCGTGTACGATCTACGAGCCGTCGCTTCTCGTGACGGCGAGCGAGGTCGAGCCTACGGTGGACGCGGCGACGCCCGGCGATGCTTGCGGTGAGGCTTGCTCGGCGCCCGCGGAGCCAACGTGCACCGACAACATCCAAAACGGCACAGAGACCGACGTCGACTGCGGAGGCGGCGGCTGTCCGGTGTGCGGGTCGGGCCGGGGCTGCACCGTCAGCGGGCGCGACTGCAACGAGTACAACATGTGCTCGGGCAACAAGTGCATCGGCGTGAGCTGCACCGACAACGTGATCGATGCGCACGAGACGGACGTCGACTGCGGCGGAGGCGAATGCGCGGGTTGTGCGGTTGGCAAGAGCTGCGTGACGTCGCCCGACTGTGACAAGTCGATTTGCGACAACGGCCGCTGCGTTCTTGGCAACACGTGCGCCCAGGTTCACGTCAAAAATACGACTGCGGTGAGCGGCGTTTACCAGATCGACGTCGACGGTCCGGCCGGCAAGGTGGCTCCTTTTGCCGTGTACTGCGACATGACGATGGCCAACGGCGGGTGGACGCGTGTCGGATTCGAGCCCGCCGGCGCGGGTGGCGTCGGCATCCAGGGAGGACTCGCGTACCTCGGCGTCGAGGTCGGCAATCCGACCATGGTCGCCAACGGGCAGGCGGCCGGCCTCTTCGGCTCGCGCTTCAGCGGCAAGTACAGCGAGCTCGCCATCCTTTGGGGCCAGGACTTCATGCGCATGACGGTCGGGCGCGACGTGTTCGTCAACGAAGTGGACCTCGCCATCCCGGTGACCAACTTCATCAGCAGCAACGCGACCATGTCGGGCTGGGTCACCACGGCCGGCGGCGCCATCTTCTGCCGCGCCTCGAGATCCCCTGCCGAAAAGCCGGCCGACACGAGCTGGGCCGTCAAGCCGGCGGGCGTCATGCAAGTGGCCTGCGGGTGCAGCGGTCCCCAGTCAGCCGATCGAGGAGTCTTCTACGGCGGCGGCGTCCCTCCCATTACGAGCTGCAGCATGCCGTCGGGCGGCGGCTTCGTCGGGGTGAAGGACAATGGCCAGGCCAAGAGCGGCCTGAAAGGCGTCGCCGACCTTTCGCTATGGGTCAGATAGCGCGCGTGCGACTGATTTTTCCCGCTCACCACGGAAATTTGCAGCGAGGCATTTCAACCGATTGAATGCCGGCCTTTCTTGTGCTAGGTTGGCTGTGGCTGCTCCGCTCGGTACGAAAGCGCCCGACATGTGATCCAAAGCCGGGGTTCCGGCAGTTGTGGGACTACCACTATGCTCGCAAAGGCAAATCTTACGGCCCCCGCGCGACGGGAAACCTTCGCTCCCGCCCTCGCGTTTCGCGCGCGTCTTCCCCAGTACCGCAGCGACCCATCGCCCTTCGTCCTTCCGGCCGACGGCGGCGCCGCCTTGCAGGCCTTTGCTGCCGAGCCCGATGAGCTTTCGCCGCCTCCCAGCGGGACGGCGGTGGTGGTCCCCCTCCCTTCCCCGGCCGTCATCGTCGAACGGTACGGTCCCTACCTCGAGCGGCTCCTCGGTCGCATGGTCGGATGGGATCCCGAGCTGCCCGATCTTCTGCAAGACGTCTTCTTGCAAGCGTTTCTCTGTCTCAACGAGCTCCGCAACCCCGCCGCCCTGAAGGGGTGGCTCGGGCGCATCGCCATTTTTACGGCGCGCGCGTGGATTCGAAAAAGGCGACTACGCCGTGGCTGGCTTCGGATCCTCGCCCCCGAAGAGCTTCCCGAGACCAATGCGGTGGTGCCCGAGCCCGAAGTCATCGAGGCCCTGCAGCACACGCACGTCGTCCTCGATGCGCTACCGCCCGACGAGCGCGCCGCATTCGTGCTGCGCTTCGTCGACGGCATGAAGCTGCGCGAGGTGGCCAACACCTGCGGCGTGTCGCTCTCCACCATCAAGCGAACGCTCTCCCGCGCCGAAAAAAGGTTTCTCGCGGTGACGCGCCGAGATCCACTGCTTCACGAGCGGCTGCGCGCCAGCGATCGCTGGCGTACCCCGCTCGAGCGGGCCGACATGGCCGTCGAAGCCATGGCCTGATCCCGGTCACGGGGGCCCGGCTTCCGGAGCTCCTGCATCTGCCTCGCGATCCGATGGATACAGCAAATATTTTTCGCGTTTTTGACGGAACGCAGCGAGCTCGGACGACCAGAGAGATTCGATCTCTTCGAGAGGACGGCTCGCGAGGATGGCATCGGTCACCGTGGCATTGCCGATGATCTGGTTCATCTTGTCGGCGTGCCACGCATCGGGATAGAGCTGCCGCAGGGCGAGCGCGATCGCGATCCCCGTGCGAATGGGCTCGAAAGCTGCGCGGCTTTTGACCTCGATGCGAGCACCGTGGCAGCTCTGACCCGCGTACGTGTTGGCCCGGGGCGTGAATTCAACCGGTTCGAAGGTAACACCGGCTAGCCCGGCAACTTGTAGCGCCCGGGCGAGCCGCGCGTCCATCCAGGGAGCGCCCACGACTTCGAAGGGCGTGTCGGTGCCGCGTCCCACCGAGACATTGGTTCCTTCGACGAGCGCCATCCCCGGGTACAGGACGGCCTGCCTGACGGTACGGAGATTGGGCGACGGAGCAACCCACGGCAGACCGGTCTCGTCGAAGTATTGCGATCGGTGCCAGCCGCTCATGCGCACGACCTCGAGCGGGACGCCAAGATGCTCATCGGCGTCGATCATCTCGGCGAGCTCACCCAGTGTCATTCCGTGTCGCACCGGGAGGCGATGGTGGTTCACGAAGGAGATGGCGTCAGGGGTCACGACGGGGCCGGCCACCTCGACGCCTCCGATGGGATTGGGTCGATCGAGAACCACCACACGAAGCCCGAGGTCGCCGCCCACGCGGAGCACACGGTGGAGCGTGGATGCGTACGTGTAGAATCTTGCGCCGGCGTCCTGAATGTCGAACACGAGGGTGTCGATCCCTTCGAGCATGGCGGCGGTGGGCTCGAAGACTTCGCCGTACAGGCTGTAGACTGGCAATCGCGAAAGGGGGTCGCTCTCGTTGGAGATGCGCCGGTCGCGATTGATCGCGAGCCCGTGCTCGGGCGCAAAGAGCGCGACGAGCTCGATTCCCGGAGCCCCTCGCAAGAGATCGATGGTGCGAGCCCCGTCGCTGGCCGAGCCCGTGGCGTTGGTGACGAGCCCCACGTGCGAGCCCCGAAGCGCAGCGAAATCCGTGCGCCGCAGCACGTCGATGCCCACCTCGCTCGGACCTTCATGCTCTTGCTCTTGCGCGGGCGCAAAGACTTTTCCAGCCAGGGTTCCGATCTGACCCACGAGAGCATTGATGGATCCCTTGCCGTCGGGATGGACACGGTTGCTGAGAAACAGCACGAACGCGTTCTCTTCGGGATCCATCCACAGGGCGGTGCCCGTGAAGCCTCCGTGACCAACGGCTCTTCGCGAGAACGTATCTCCACGGTTGGCCGAGTAGCGCGAGCGCACGTCCCACCCGAGCGCGCGGATACCGCCCGGTACGTCGTGAGGAGACATCATGGCGCGGATACTGGCGGGCGAGAGGATGCGCTTGCCGTCGAGCTCGCCCCCACCAAGCAACGCGCGCGCGTAGCGAGCGAGATCGCGCGCCGTCGAGAAGAGACCCGCGTTTCCTGCAACCCCGCCCAATCGGTAGGCGCGCGGATCGTGCACCTCTCCCACCATGAAGGCGTTGTTGCGAGTCTCGGTGGGAGCCGCACGCTCGCGCAGGGCCACAGACGGGAGAAAGCCCGTCTCGCTCATGTCGAGCGGACCGAAGATCGCATCGTGCGCGAGCACCGCGAAGTCCTGTCCCGACGTCCGACGCACCACTTCCTCGAGCAGGATGAATCCGACGTCGGAATAGATGAATTTTTCGCCGGGCGCGGCCCTTTTGGACAGCGCGCAGATCCGACGAACGGCCTCGGGGCGTCCGTGCTCGTAATCGCCCAACGGCGTCTCGGCGGGAAGCCCCGACACATGGGTGAGAAGGTGACGAAGCGTCACGCCATCGTTGCCGAGGGCGGCACATTCGGGCACGTGACGATCGATGCGGTCGTCGAGACCGAGCACGTGCCGCTCGGCGAGGACCATCAAGGCGGTGGCGGTGGCGATGGGTTTGGTGAGCGAAGCAAGATCGAAGACGGTGTCCTCGGTCATGGCGATGGGATCGGGCAGGAGCGCGCGCATGCCGTAGGCCTTGTGGAAGATCACGCGATCGTGTTGCCCGATCACGACCACGCAACCGGGAAGCTTTCCCTCGGCGAGCGCCCCCGCGACGAGATCGTCGACGGCCGCGAAGCGTCCGGCCAGCGCAGCAGCGCCTTGCCCGGATCGCGCATCGCCTTCGAAGGGCGCCGCCGCCGGCGAATTTCGAAGGGAGGCTCGAGCGGCGAACGCGCCGCGAAATGAATCTGGCCCGCTGAGCAGCGAGATCGCCAGCGCCATGAGTGCGAGCATCGCCCAATCGGTGCGCCACCGCGGTAGGGCAATCATTCTGCCGAGCATGTCACGAACAGCCCGCCCCGCGCGATGGACGTGATGAAGCGAGCCGACGCGACGCCAGATGGACGGCGCCCAGCGCGGCACGCCTCGTAGCGCTCCGGGCGCGAAGGGAGACATCCAATGGGTGGTCCAAGAGGCGCGTCAATACGGCGCATGGGAACCGTGCTGCTATCTCTGGGCGCGTCGGCGCTTATCACCCGCGTGCAGGCGGAACCACATGCGTTCGGTCGGTGGATGAAGGTGGGCGCGGACGAGCGGCCGGCCATCGTGTACGCGCCTTCTGTCGAGGCCAGCACCACGATCCCGCCAAGCGCCCCATCTTCCGTTTTGCCGGCCGCGGGCAGGCCGGTGATCGTCATGCTGCATGGGATGTGCGACACGCCCGACAACGAGTGCAATGCGTTTTATCCGGCAGCGACGGGTGCCGGATTTTTGGTCTGTCCGCGTGCCAATGGAGCGTGTAGCAACGGCGGCGCGATGTGGCGCGGATCGCCCGAATCCAAGCGCGCTCTCATCGACGACAGCCTGGCTGCGCTCGGCACGGAGTTTGGGTCTTCGGCCATCGTCGACCACGACGCGACGCTCATCGGATTTTCGCAGGGCGCCTACCTGGCCGTCGACATGGTCAAGAGAGGCAAGGGACCCTGGTCGAGCTTGATCCTCATCGGCGCGTCGGTCGAGATCGATGCCCGTTCGCTGCGCGAGGCCGGCATTCGGCGGATCTTGCTTGCCGCCGGCGACTACGACGGCGCCAACCCCGCCATGCAGAAGGCCACCCGGGAGCTCGTTCGCGCCGAGGTCGAAGCCAAGTTCGCGAGTCTGGGCCCGGTCGGCCACCAGTTTGCGCCCGACATGAATGGCTGGATGAAGGACGCGCTGGCCTGGGTCCGGCAGTGACTCAGGCGTGCGGGCGTTTTTCGAGATCGCCCAGGCGACGATCGGTCTCCGAGCGAAATTCACCGAGCTCGCGCAAAATGGTCTCGATGTTGAGCTCGTTTTTGAGGTTCACCTTGAAGTCGGTCTCGGCCTGCGCACGGTCTTTGAGTGTCTGTCGGTTCTGACTCATCACGATGAGCGGCCCCTGGAGGGCCACCAGAATCGCCAAGAGAAGGTTGAAGAACACGAAGGGATAGACGTCGAAGGGATCGTGCAGGATGCCGTGGCTGTTGATCACAGTCCACACCACCGTCAGGCCGAGCAGGGCGATGATGAACGCCCAGCTTCCGTTGAGCTCGGCCACCCTGTCGGCCATTCTGTCGCTCCACGATAGATTGTCTTCCATCTCCTTGACGACGTTCTTCGCAGCGCGTTCGGAGAGCAGGGTATTGGTCTCGCGAAGTCGCTCGGACATGGTGCGCAAGATCGCCATCGCCGCGCGTGGCCTTCGCTCGATGTAGCTGGAGAGCGTGTCGCGCGTCAGCACGAGCAGGACGGCCTCGGTGGTGGCCAGCGCGCTCGCCGAGCGCGGCTTGTCGTCGAAAAGAGCCAGCTCGCCGAAGTACTCGCCCCGGGCGATGTCCTTGAGCGAGACGCGCATCGAGCCGTCGCCCGGAAGGTGGATGTTCACGTGACCGTCGGCGACGATGTACATCTCGCCGGCCGCGTCGCCCTGGTTGAAGATGAGCTGACCGGCCTTGAAGGGCTTGGAGGTGACGCTGCTCGCCAGCACCTGCAAATCGTCCTCGGCGAGGCCCTCGAAAAGAGGGATGCTCCTCAGTAGCTCGACGCTTTCCACGGGAGGTAATCTACTTCTTGGGGCTCGTGGTTTCGAGATCTTCGGAGAGGTAGCTGAGGATGACTTCGTCGAGCGACTTTTCGCTGATGAGATCGTCGCCGAAGATCGAGCCACCGGCCTCGGGATTGCGACCGCCGGCGAAGATAGCGGCCGGCCGGGACGCGGCGTACCTGCCCGAGCTCGGCTTGTCGCGCGGTTCGGCTTTCTTGGGAAACGACGACTCGCGAACGTCTTTGTCGGCGACGACTTCGACGGCCGCTGCCTCGGCAGTGTTGCCCGCAAAAATGTCGGGGGCTTCGCGTCGTTGTGCCGGGCGTGCGACCGTGGTTTCGACGGCTTGCGCCGTCACGCGACCTGCGGTGCTCGCGGCGGCGGTGCGCAGCGGGGGCATGGGAGGCGCAGGCGGCTTGCTGCCCGGCAAACCGGGGACCTGAGGCCTGACGGCGGACACGCCGGTGGCCGCGATCTTGGCGCCGGGTTGCGACGGCATGGGCTCGAACTGGTTGGGTAGCAACGACACCGGACCGCGCGAGGATGCAGGGGGTGCATCTTCGCCGTCGAGCACGTAGTCGAACTGTCCGTCGCGCAGCGCGATGAACATCGTCTTGTGCTGCCCCTTCATGAGCTCACGCACCGTTTCGGTGAGCCGGTCGCTGCCCAGGTGCTGCGTGTACGACGTCTTGATGGTCTTGAGAATCCGCCCGCCATCCATGAAGAGGTGGGTGATGACGTGCGGGTGGCGGATTCCAGAGTCCTCGGTCTGGATATGAAATAGACGTCCCCTGTGCTTGACGTTGTTGTTGAAGCCGAGGAGGGGAGATTGCATGCGCCGCGAGACCAGGTGAAGCCGCGATTATCTCACGTATTTAGCACGGATTTTCAGCCTTCGTCCAACCGTCTCATCCCCTCGAGCAGCAGCGCTTCGGGCGACGCCGAGATGACGACCTCGGGCGCGCGGAAATTAGGATCGAGCGCGAAATCACCGCCGGAAATGCGTAGCATCGCGTAGAACGCGTCTTCGCCGCGCAGCTTTCCCCACATTGCGTTGACCACCATTCCGTCGACCAGGTGGACCTCGCCCGACTCCCCTCCACGGCGAATCCGGAGCGCTCCGGACTTTCGACCATGCCAGAGGATCTGGACCAGATCGGGCAGGGCCATCTCTTCGAGCGAGCCCGAAACGCCACGCGCCGTCGTCGCCGTGGCCGCGCGCTTCTCGAGCGCCTGTTTCAGCTTGGCAACAAGAACCTCGGTCACCGCGGGCTTGATGACGTAGTCGATCGCGCCGAGCTCGAACGCGCGCTGCGCATCTTCGCGACCCTGCCTTCGCGACAGGATGAGCCACGGCAGGTCGGCTCCCCACGGTGAGCGACGCGCCTCGACCAGGAGCGACAGACCATCGCTCTCGCCTCCCGTGCCGGCAGCTCTGGAGGCCGAAGGCGGCGCCAGATCGATCTCGCTGACGACCAGCTCGATGCCGCCCTTCTGCAGAATTTCGCGGGCGAGCACGAGCGTACGCGCGATGCGCACCTCGAAGCCCTCCTGGATCATCCGGAGCTCGAGGACGGTGGTCTCTTCGGGATCGGGATCGACCAGCAGCGCCACGTGCCTGTCCGAAAGAATGCGCGCTCGCAGGTTTTCGCCGGTGACCGTGGTTCGGAAGAGATCGACCAGGTGAGGATCGAACACCGAGCCCTTGTACTTGCCGAGCACCTCGCAGGCCTCACCCGCCGCCAGCGTCTTTCGAAACGGGTTGCTGGGGTTCTCGGTGAGGTCGAGGTAAGTGTCGGCGATCGCGAGCAGACGCGCCCCGAGCGAGATCTCCTTGCCCTCGGCCTGCTTGGGGAGGCCCTTGCCGTCCCAGCGCTCGTACATTCCTTCGATCGCGGCGATGGTGGCCGGGGCGAGCTTGGCGCTGCTCATGAGACGCGACGGCGTCGCGTACGACTTTTCGGCCGCCAGACGTGGCTCGTCGTATTGGGACACGTTGAGCGCCGTCAGATGGTAGGCCGACATCTTGCCGAGATCGTGCAGATAGGCGGCGACGACGATGGCGTTGAGCTCACCCGGTGCGAGTCCGATTCTTTCGCCCATCTTGCGGACGAGGCGCGCCACCTGCGCCGAGTGGCCGCGCAGCTCGGCGCGCGAATTTTCGAGCAGCGTGATGAGGACGTTGAGCGTCTCGATGTAAATGTCCGACGTTCCCCACGACTCCTGGGGAAGGGCCATGTTGGGCATGCTGATGCGCTTGGGCGCGGTCTTTTTGGTGGGCGACGGCGCGGGGCCGGGAGAGGGCCGCTCGGTGGGACCACGAACGGGGCGAAAGCTCTGTCCCGACGAGACGGGCGAGGAGGACGCGAAGTTGAACGAGCCAGAATCCTTCTTGCCCTTGGCCTCGAGCGCCGTGAAGGCGAAGGGCTCGTTTCGATAGAGCTTGGCAACGGCAGCGAGCACCGCGGCGGGTCGAGCCACGAGCGGCTTGACCTCGCGCACGCGTGCTCCCTTCTGCACCTGATCGAGCGCGTCGAAGTTCTGCGGATCGGCGGTTACGACAGAGAGCGTATTGGTGCTGGCGTCGAAGAGCACGGGCACGATGTTGAGACGTTCGGCGAGCTTCTTCGGCACCTTGTCGAGCGTCGCGCGATCGATGTCTGCTTTCGAAAGCCGCTCGGTCGAAACGAATCGCGTGCGGTGCAGCGACGCCAGGTACTTCAAGAGATCTTGCTCGGCCAGCGCCTCGACCTCGATCAAGACGTCTTCGATGCGCGATCCCGATCGTTTTTGCTGGGCGGTTGCCGTCTCGTACTGCTCGCGCGTGATGCGTCCGTCGGCCAGCAACCCCTCGGCGACGCCGCGATGCACCGATCCCACTTGCGTGGAGACACCTTCGTCGCGCCCCGGCGCACGTTCGCCCATCTAACCCACGAATATAGCGCGATTCGACCCTGCAAGCGGCTTTCCGTTGGAGCCACCTTCCCTGGAGCCACCTTCCCGGGGTGTGCTCCCTTGCCCGCAAGGGCCGTCCGGGGGGGGTAGCGTGGCCGCGACGCCCTGGTTTCAGGGCACGATGCAGCACACCTGGCAGTCGTACACCGTCGTCGCAACCATCTTGGCGCCGCTGCATTGCGGAACCCCGCACGAGTTGCCGCCGAGACTGCCGCAGCTTGGAACGCATGCCCCGTTCACTTGGATCGAATCCGGTGGACGACACGCCGTATTGTTTCCGGGCGGGACCTCACGGCCGGGCGTCAGGTACAGGCGATCGAGGCGCACATTGTCGGTGGCATTGGCGAAAAGCAGCGTATGAGCGCCCACGGCGAGCTGGAACATCAGCGGGTCGTCGTAGTTGGTATTGTTGTGGATACGGTGCCAGTACCAGATCTCGCCCGTCGTGATTCGCCAGAGGTACCAGCTGCTGCCATCGACCTGAACCCAGAACCGGTTGTGACCGGTATCGGGCGACTGGATGCGGCCCCAAAGGATGTAGGTTCCCGCGGTGGCGATGTTGACTTCGTAGAGCGCGCGGGCCGGTCCGGGTTGATCGGTGGAAGCCATGTCGGCCGGCGGCTCGATGAATTTGCCGCCCGAGGCCGAGGGGTCGCTGCCCACGGTGAATCCGCCGGAGAGCACCCCGCTTTCGGCCTCGAGGTAGATGCCACTGACGACCTTGCTTCGATCGATCGCCAGGATGTCCACCTCGCCGCAACCGCAAAGGGCGGCGATGGCGACCGAGGCGATGGGGAGCAGCTTCGTCACTTGATGCTGTTCAGCCATCGCAATGGACGGCGATAAAGGGTGCGCATGCGATCTTCGGGGATCTCGTGGGAGAGGTCTTCCGGAGTGCGCATGATCACATGCACGCCTGCCTGGTCGAGCAGATCGAAGACCCGGCGGGTCGAGTCGACGACTCCGTCTTTCTCGCCGGTGAGCAGGTAGACCCGCTTGATGCGCGCGTAGCGCTTGACGAGCTCGGTCTGGCCCTCTCCGCCCCAGTAGTTGTCGTTGGCGGCGAGGATGAGCCAGCGGTTGAACGTCTCCGGCTCGCGGACTCCGACGTTCATGGCGATGAAGGCTCCTTCGCTGAACCCGATGAGGGTATTGCCGCGAAGTTGGACGCGGCGACCAAATTTCTCGCGCAAGGCGGCAACAGATTTGTCTACCACGGCTTTGGAAGCGACCCAGTTGTTGGCCCATCCCCGGGCCCCGCCCCCGCGGTCTTCGGGGCCGCTCGGGCAAAGAATCCACCCGAACTCCCGGGCCACGCGACCCCACTTTGCGCAGTCGGCCTCGGGGTTGCCGCCTCGACCGTGCAAATAGACGAGCACCGGGCGTAAGCCCGTTCGGTTGCGGGGGGGGTAGTAGAATGCGGGCGCCGCGCCCTCGAGCTCGAGCTGCTCG
>JBBSDY010000039.1:0-12159 GCA_038240245.1 Polyangiales bacterium | reverse complement strand
GCTGGCGCTCGATCAGGTCGACTTTTCGGGGCACTGCCCGCACGGGCGTCCCATCGTCACGAGGATCGGGTGGGATGAGCTGGAGCGCAAGGTTGGCCGTCGATGAGATCGATCTCGCGGACGCCGAGATCGCCGTCGTGGTGGGACCGACGGCGTCGGGCAAGTCCGATCTCGCGCTCGAGCTGGCCGAGGCGCGGGGCGGCGAGATCATCTCTTGTGACAGCGTGCAGGTGTACCGGCATTTCGACCTAGGCTCGAGCAAGCCCTCGCTCGCCGACAGGACGCGTGTCACGCACCACCTCATCGACATCGTCGATCCCGATCAGCCCATCGACGCCGCGAGCTTCGCGGCGCGCGCCGACGTCGCGGTCGCCGACGTGCAACGTCGTGGCAAGCTCCCCATCTTGTGCGGAGGGACGTTCTTGTGGATCCGTGCCGTCCTCTATGGCCTGGCCAAGGCTCCGCCAGGAGACGCGGCGGTGCGGGCGCGTCATGCCGAATGGGCGAAGACCGAAGGCCGCGCCGCTCTCCACGCGAAGCTCGCCGAAATCGATCCCCCCTCCGCGGCGCGGCTTTCGCCGAACGACTTCGTGCGCGTCAGCCGCGCGCTCGAAGTCTTCGAGATGAGCGGCCGCCCGCTATCCGCCTGGCATGCCGAGCACGGCTTTCGTTCGCCGCGGTTTCGCGCCAAGCTGCTCGGCATCCGCTGGAGCCACGAAGACCTCGCTCGTCGTGTCGCCGAGCGCACCGAGCAAGCGCTGGCCGCGGGCTGGATCGACGAAGTAAAACGATTGATCGGGCTCGGCTACCGCGACACCCGCGCCATGTCGTCGGTCGGCTATGCCCAGGTTCTTTCGTTCGTGGAGGGCGGGCTCGCTCGAAAAGAGCTGGGCCCGGCGATCGATCGCGCGACCAAGGTCTTCGCCCGGCGGCAGCGAACGTGGTTGCGCGATCAGCCAGTGGATTGGCTCGAGCGGCTAGGTTGATCGGACCAAGCAGCGGTTCGTTCATCGCGGGCGCGCCGTGATCGTTTCTTCACCTTGGGATCGATAGGTTCTGGGCTGGCGCGGTAGGCGAGGGGGGATCGGCCAACCGCGCGTCGGAACGCACGACAGAAGTATTGGGGAGAGTTGAAGCCGCAAAGGCTCGCGATGCGCGTGACGTCGTGCTCGGTACGAGCGAGCAGCTGCTTGGCGCGCTCCAAGCGAAGCCCGAGAACGTACCTTTCGAAGGTCACGCCTTCTCGCTTCCGAAATAGCTCGGAGAAGTACGACGGGTTAAAGCCTGCAACCTGCGCCACTTTCTTGAAGCAGAGCGCCTCGGTGTAGTGGTCGCGAATGTAGTCGAGCGCATTTTGCAGATGTCGATCCTGTCGCGCCAGCACCGGCCGCAAGACCGCCGTCGATAGATCCGTCACCACCCTCCGGTAGGCCGTGAAGAGCTCGCTCACCGTGCGGACTTCGGCTGCGAGTCGCGCGAGCCCTTCGGACATGGTCACCATGCTGCGCTCGTCGAGCGCACCGCTCTTCACGAGTGCCTCTGCCATGCGTGAAAACCCGACCTCGAGGTGCGCCAAGGCAGGCTCGAAGCGATACCCCACGTGGAGCGCGACCGCTTCGAGGTACCGATCGAATCGAGCAGGGAGCAGATTGGGGCGCTCCTCGGCGAGCCTCGCGAGCTCTTGTTGTTGGTGCCAGAGGGGTCGATAGGGTCGACGGGCCCCCGTCTCCGCGACGACGAGGCGAGCTCCGCCGGTCAGCGCCGATTCTGCCGCGCCGAGCGCTGCATGGAAGTTCCGGCTGAGCGGGAGAGACTCTGCCGCGGTGCTCGCGCCGAAATGCACCGCGAGCCCGAAGCGTTCGCGAGCGAGCGCCGTCGCGCCATCGACGAGGTTGCGGATCTTGGCCCGCATGCGGCCTTTGCCATCGCCCTCCATGAGGAACACCACGCCATGATCGCCCACCTGGCCTGCGATAACGCCGCCCGCATCGCGAGCGAGGTCGACGGCGGCGCGCTGGAACGCATCACGCACGATCGCTTCGTCGACCTGATCGAGCCCAGGCCGAGACGAGACGGTGAGTCCGACCAGAATGTGCTCGACCGGGCGCGAGAAGCCGATGTCTCGGCGCTCACCCTCGCGCCATGGGCTGTAGAGCATGCGCGGTGAGCGGTCGTCCAAGAGCGTTTGCACCGCTGTCCACGTTCGTTCGATTCGCCGAACAGGAGAGAGCTGCACCAGCAGCTTCTCGGCGCGGTTCACGAGTTGTTCGGCACTACCTGCGCCAGATAAGAGACCGGCCAACGTGGTGAGGATGTTTTCGAAGATCCGGTCTTGTCGTCTATCGAGGACCAACGAGGAGAGCGTCGTGGCGAGGTACGCCGCGAACTCGGGATCAGATGGATGGCCCTTCCGACCCGTCATCCAATGCCAGCGCTCTTTGACGTCGCGGCTGGTTGGCCTTGCATGGGCGATGGGTCCGGTGGTCAAGACGCCCAGCATTCGACCGTCGCAAACGATGGGTGCGAACAGATGCGCATACCCAGAGTAGGAGCCTCGGATGGTCTTCTGTTGCCGTGCTGCTTGACTGAAGTGCTCTTCGTTGAATGTCTTTCTCCCGCCCTCGATGCCGTGCTCGAGCTCGAAAGGGATGACGTTGGGTTCGACGTGGATGGGCCACCAGCCGCAAGGGCTGTAGAGAGAGCCCGAGAGACCGATCATCCTGTAGGCCCCGAGGACGACCGGCACCATCAGCGCGTGTCCGAAGTTCGGCGCCAGGCGGTGACGTCGGGCGTGTGTCTTCGGATCGTAAGTAGCGTCCCAACGGGCCATCGACATTGCCGAACAAAGATTAATAGAAACCGAGTAAAGTGCAATGCTCGAGCGGGCCCCCGATTGTAGGCTCCACGTCATGAATCCGCGGCGAATCGGCAAGCGACGATCGTGGGCTCTCTGCTGGGTTGCAGTGGCCACCCTGGGATCGATGGGGGGATGCACCGGTGACATCGGTGATTCGCCGGAGGGCACTGGCGAAGACGATGGCACGACACCGGTCGCCGGGGGCCCGGCGCAGATTCCTGACGACGGGACTTACCAGCCCTTCCTGGGCCGAGACACCTCGTACGCCAAGTCGAGGATCTGGCAGCTCACGCCAACGCAATACCAGGCCGTCGTCGAGCGGGCGCTCGGAACGGCGGTGGACCTTTCCACTATCCAGGCAGCGGGACGCCAAGACGATTTCATGAACCAGGCCGATGGCCTGCAGGTCGACAGCACGTCGTACGCGAACCTCGAAGAGGCCGTTCAGCAGATCGTCGTCGCGCACTCCAAAGAGCTCGAGGCAAAGCTCATGTGTTCGGTCGCCGCCCTCGACCCGGCTTGCCTGAAGACTTTTCTGGCGACTTTCGGGTCGAAGCTCTTGCGCGTGCCGAGCTTCGCGACGGATCGCTACCTCCGCCTCTACGACACCTTGCGGACCAAGCTCCCGCCGCGGGACGCGTTCCAAGGTGTCGTGGCGGCGCTGCTCTTGTCGCCCAAGGCCCTCTTCCGAACCGAGCTCGGCGATCCCCTGGGTGCTCGCAAGGGCGTTGTCCCTCTCACATCGGTCGAGCTCGCCGAGAGCCTTGCCCTCTCGCTCTGGAATGCTCCGCCCGATGATGAGCTGATGGCCGCGGCAACGAGCGACCATCTGACCGATCCCACTGCACTTGAGCAACAGGTCGTTCGCATGATCGCCGCAGCGGGAGGCCACGCCGGAATGGCCGAGCTCATTTCAGAATGGCTCGGCACTGCGACCTTCTCGAGCCTCGAGAAGAACCCCACAGTCTTTCCGGAGTTCGACGACGCGATGAAGACGTCGATGTGGGCCGAGACGCGCGGGTTCATCGATCGCACGTTGGCGCGGCCCGACGCGAGCTTCACCTCGCTGCTCACGTCGAACGCGGCCCAGATCGATGCCAAGGTGGCGTCGGTGTACGGCCTGCACCTTGCGGGCACGGCCGCTTCTCAGGTGACGCTGCCCGACGCGGAAAGACGAGGGATTCTCACCCAGCCGGCCGTGATCGCGTCGATGTCGGAGCCGACCTTTACGGGCGTCATCTACCGCGGCAAATTCCTCTTGCGAAAGCTCCTGTGCACGGAGCTCTCTCCCCCCGCCGGTCTCGTCGTTCCCCAGGAAGTGAAAACCGCGCTCGCGGCCGACGCAACCACGCGGGTGCGCCTGCTCAGCATCCAACAAAGAGACGGCTGCAAGACTTGCCACACGCTGCTTCACCCGATGGCGCTCGCCATGGAAAACTACGACGCAGTCGGTCACTTTCGTACGACCGAAAACGGTAAGCCCATCGATCCGTCGGGCGCGCTCTTCTTCACGGAGCTCACGCAGCAGCCGTTCGCGAACGCCACGCAGATGATCGACATGCTTGCGGGAAGCGAAGAGGTTTACCAATGCTTCGTGCGCCAGTCGTTTCGCTACCTCGTAGGTCGTCGCGAGCAGACAGGCGATGACCCGACGCTGCGCGCTGCGTTCGGCGACTTTCGAACGAGCCACGACATGACGAGCCTGGTTGCCCATATCGTACAGAGCGACGCCTTCCGAACGCGCGAAAGGATGTAGCCGTGAAGACACTGAGAAGGCGTGATCTGCTTCGTTTTGGATCTGCGGGATTGCTTGCCTGGCCCCTCCTCAGCTCGACGCGCAGCTCGGCCCAAGCGGCGAGCGCGAAGAAGCGCTTCGTCACGATGTTCTCGTCGAGCGGCGCGCGACAAGACATCTTCTGGCCGAATGGCTCTACTGGCGATTTTGCTTCTGGAAAGTACAGCGTCGATGGCACCTCGCTCGAGCCGCTCAAGCCGTACCTAGCCGACGTCATCATTCCCAAGGGGATGCGCATCGATCGCGGCGGTGGAGACTCGCACGACGCGGGCTCGGTCTCGATTCTGACCGGGTTTCCGTTGAAGACGCAGGACATCAACCAAAAGCCGTTTGCGTCCGGCCCCTCGCTCGATCAGCTGCTTGCCTCGAAGATCGGCGGCCAAACGCCCGAACCGTATCTCTTGCAGGGCGTGCGCCTTCAGGTCAACCGCATCTCGAAGTTCATCTCGTACGATGCGGGCGGCTACCCCGTCGACTACATCCAGGATCCGTACACCGTCTACCAACGGATCATTCAGAACCACGTGCCAAACTGCGCAGGAGGCTCGACAACCAACGCTTCCATCGATCTCATGAGGTTCAAGCGCCGCAGCATTCTCGACTTGGCGCTTGCCGAAACGGGCGCGATGAAGAACGCGGTCGGCATGGACGCGTTCGAGCAGCAAAAGCTCGAGCGCATGTCGGACGCGATTCGCAGCATCGAGAAACGCCTCGATGGCAGCACCGTCATGCAAGTCTCGTCGACGGCACACTGCGACGCCGTGCAGAGCGAGCTAGCGCCACCGCAGATTGCCGATACGGACGACGATTTCCCCAAGCTCTTGAAGCTCCACCTCGATCTCATGGTTCTGGCCTTCGAGCTCGACATCACGCGTATCGCCACCATTTCTCTGTCGTTGGGAGGCACGGGAGGCGCGCCGATGCACTGGCTTTCGTGGACCGATGCCAACGGCAACAGTCAGCCCATCGAAGCCAGCCACCACAACGTGAGCCACGGACCCGAGCGCGGCATCGCCGACTACATGCCCAAGCTGCGGGTCATCGATCGCTGGAACTTCGGACAGTTCGCGTACCTCGTCGGCCAGCTCAAATCGATCAGCGACGGAGCCGGCACACTGCTCGACAACACCGTCGCGTGGTATGCAACGGACGTCGGCCGAGGCGACGTGCACGACGACAACAACGTACCCCTCATCGTTGCGGGCCGCGGTGGCGGCGCTCTCAAGACCGGGCGCTACCTCGATCTCAGTGGCGCAAACCACACCTGCTTTCTGCTGTCATTTTTGCACCTGATGGGCTTCCCGGACGTGGCGTCGTTCGGGGCGAGCGGATCGAGCGCGAGAGGCCCGGTTTTGCTCTAACCGAAAGCGTTCATCACAGATCGCAGCGGGAGATCTTCCCGTAGCGGGTTCTCTTCGTGGAACGAGCGCAGCGCATGATCGTCATGGGTGGCACGATGGCCCGCCGCAAGAAACTCGAGGTTGCCGAGTTCGCCGTGGCAGAGGCTATGGTAGCGCACGGACCGGTGCAAAGACGAGCTCAAAGACAAAGCCGGTCACTCCGGTGGCGCCCGCGGGCAACTTGACGCATGATACTGCCCCGCTGGAGAAGTTCGTGGATCCGCTCGAGCCCGCCGTCGCAACGCCCGATGAAAATCTGAAGCCCTCCGGGTTCGCGGTGCGCAACGTTCGTGCCGAGATGAGCGCGTTCATGGCCATCAACAATTGGCGCGGGATTTGGGCAGTCGCCCGTCAGTGGCTGATCATAGCCGGGGCGATATCATGCGCGATTTGGTCCCATCACTGGGTGGTTTACTTGGCTGCAGGTTTGGTGATCGCGACCCGGCAACACGCGCTGGCGGTCCTGATGCACGACCAGGCGCACTACCGGCTCCTCACGAATCGTAGGGCGGCCGATTGGGTCAGCGATCTCCTGTGCGCCATGCCGGTGGGGCTCATCACGAGCCGTTACCGACGAACGCACCTGTTGCACCACCGGTTCAACGGCACCGAGCAAGACCCCGACTGGGCGGCGATGCGCTCGGACGCCGACTGGCGATGGCCGAAATCACGCGGCGCATGCGCGCGGATCTTCGCGCGCGATCTCGCTTGCCTCAACACGTTGAAGTTCTTGTCCATCGTCCGCGCCTGGACACCGTGGACCGAGGTGCTCAAGGGCGGAAAATCGGCCCTCTCGCGCGAAGAGCGGCTGCGCTTTGTTGCGTTCGTGCTTGCCCTCGTCGCGGTGCTTGCGTGGTCGAACGGATGGGCGACGTACGCCCTTCTCTGGCTCTTGCCGTCGATGACCTTCTACGGGGCCATCTTTCGAATACGTACCCTGTCCGAGCACGTCGGACTGCCGAATCACCACGAGCTCGACAGCACGCGCCACGTGGAGGGCGCGTGCTGGGAGCGGCTGGTCTTCGCTCCTCTCAACGTCAACCATCACCTCGAGCACCATCTCTTTCCCGCGGTGCCTTTCTACCATCTGCCCAAGGTGCGAAAGCGCCTGCTCGAGGAGCCGACGTTTCGAGAGCGCGCCTCGATGTGCAAAACCTACCTCGGCGGCCGCGATAGCGTGCTTGGATCGATCACGTCCATTGCACCGGCAAACCAGCTCTTTTGACTCGATTGGGAACCGCTAGTCGCTGCAACACCGGATTCCCAGATCGGGGAACGTTCCATTTCGAACGTCGGAATCTTCGAGCGCGCAGCCCTCGTTCATCGGGCCGTAGCCGAAGCTGAGCCCACGGGAACGACAGGAATCGAGAGCGCCGTTGGTGCTGTCACAGGAGTCTTCCCACTCTTCGACGTTGCCCACCATGTCGAAGATGCCGTCGTAGCCTCCCTGGCAACCGGGGAGCTCCTTGACGTTGACCGCGTGGTCGATGCCCGAGCCTGGCACGTTGCACGCCTGGGTATCGACGTCCTGGCCATAGGGATAGCGGAGCGCGCCGCCCCTGGAGCACGCTCGGTACCACTGGCTCTGGGCCGGCTTGTCGAAGTCGGAGAAAGCATTGGCGCCGCCGCCAATCTTTCCGCACATGCGCTTGCCGGCCCACTGGCAAAACGCGCGCGCGTCACACCAGTCGACGTAGCCCACCGGCCAGTTGTCGCGGCCCGCGGCGACGGGCCAGTCTTGCGCCGGCACGTAGCTGGTATTCCAGGCGCACACCATGGGTTGGCTGTCCATGTGGGCCGCCTGGTTGGCCAGGAAGACGGCGTACTGGCGGTTGGTGACCTCGGTCGAGTCGATGCAATACGTTCCAATTCGTACGCCAGCGGGACCGCCGGTTCCCGCACAGGGTGCCGCGGCCTCGGCGGGGCGATCCTGGGCAGCGTCGAGCTGTGCGGGTGTGATCGTGGGCACATCCACGGCAGCGTCGCGCGAGACGGGTGGCACTGCGTCGTCGGGCACATTGGCCATCGAGTCGTCGGCCGTTGCAACGGCGGCGTCGCTCGCGCCTCCGGCCCCGCTCGACGGGACAGCCCCGTCCGGCCGCTCTCTTGGGCGGAGAACTCGCTGCCGCAGCCGAATGCGGCAACGAACCAAATGGCCAATCCCAAACGCCTCGACATCGCCTCCATCCTACTATTTTCGCGTGGCCGGAGCGGTCATGAGCTCGACCGGCCGGGCACGGATGCCAACCTCGTTGCAACTTTCCACTGTTACACGGCACGCTCTCCCACATTGACCGCGTTGAGAATCGAAGCGAGGTCTTTGATTTTCGAATCTGTTGGAGGAAATCGCCCTGCCTGGGCGAAGATGGAAGGGGGGAGAGGAGCGACTTTTTGCTTTCGAGACCAGGCACCTTCTTCCTCAGTGCGGTTTGTATGCTTGCTGTCGCGTGCGGCGAAGGCGTGGTCAGCAGCACCCAAGAAGAAGCGGTCGATCCCGGCACCGGAACGACGACCGGAGGCACCACGGGCACCGGTGGCGCGAGCAGCTCGACGAGCAGCTCGAGTGGGGGCGGCTCGGGCGTGACCACCGTCGGGCACGCAGGCGCGGCGATGTCCGGCGGATCGGGACCGACAGTGATCACCACGGGACAAGGCAAAGCCTCGGCTATCGCGACCAAGCTCGGGCGCACCTCACATTTTCTGATCGGTCTCGGCAACCACGCCGACGACAAATACACGGTGCAGCCTGCGGTCGATTTCAACTACGTCTACTTGGTCGGCTTCGCTGGTCAACAAGGATGGCCCGATTGGGACAAGCCGTCGGGCGCCTACCTGACGAAATTTGCCGCCGACGCGAAGGCCCACGGGGTGGTTCCCTTCTTCACCATCTACGCGATGGCCGGTTGGGGCGATGGCAACATCTGGGCGGTCAACGACCACGATTACATGACCAGCTACTGGGCCACGACCAAGCTCATGTTCCAGAAGATCGCCGAGTACGCCGGCCCGGCGGTGGTGCATTTCGAGCCCGACTTCTGGGGGTATACCCAAAACCAAGAGGCCGATCCCGCCAAGTTTCCCGCCAAGATCAGCGCCGAGGCCCCCGATTGCGCGTCGCTGGCAAACAACATGGTCGGCATGGGCAACTGCCTGGTGAAGCTCGCGCGCATGTATGCACCCAAGGCAGTGATCGGCTTTCAAGCGTCGACCTGGGCGGGCAAACCGGCCGATGCGGTCCGCTACCTCACGCAGATCGGAGCCAACACCGCGGACATGATCGTGGTCGAGACGCTCGACCGGGACGCCGGCTGCTACGAGGTGGGCACCGATGCGGCGTGCAAGCGACAGGTCGACCACCCCTACTGGGACGATCAGGGCTTTCGCGATCACCTGGGGTGGGCCAAGGCCATCGGCGACGGCATCGGCCTACCCGTCATGTGGTGGCAGATGCCGCTCGGCGTGCCCAGCACTTCACCGGGCGGGACCGCCGGGCACTACCGTGACAACCGAGCCAGCTGGCTCTTTGCGCACGCTTCCGAATTCGTGGCTGCGGGCGGGATCGGTGCGGTCTTCGGAGCAGGCGCCGATCACCAGACCACACTCGGCACCGACGGCGGGCAGTTCGGCAAGTTGGCGGCCGGTTATCTCGCGTCCCCGGCACAGCTTCCCTGAGGGACGACCGCACGTTGCGCACCCAGCCGGCCGCGACGGACGAGAGCGCGGAGGCTCTAGGGAAGAGGCGCGCCGGGCTTCGCATCTTGACGATGCGCTGCCCATTCGACGGCGCCGAGAATGTGCTTTCGAAAGAGCGGCTCGGCGTAGCAAGACCTGTTGTGGCCCTGGACGGTGTAAAACATCCTTCCGCCTCCGGTGAGCTCGTGAATCCAAGAGACCGGGCGGTGCTCCGGCTCGTCGAGGCTCGCCAGGACCTTGATCTCGGGCGCCAGGGAGCGCGACATGGTGAACCACTCGTCGGTGCGGGCCCACGAGGTGGGAAGACCGAACGTAGAAGGGTGGTGGATCGTCGTCTCGTCGACCAACACCGTGCCCGGCGTTCCGTCGCCGTCGTGGTTGGCCATGGAAGCGCCCAGCAAGTCGACGTACCAGGGCCACGTGTTCTCGGTGGAGGCTGCAGCGTGAATGCCGACGTAGCCTCCTCCGTGGTTCATGTAGCTCTGGAATGCCGCCTTCTCGGCATCGGCGCCCGGGCTCATCGTGAGGACTTGGCCCGTGGTGCTGAGAAAGACGACCACCGCGTATTGCGATAGCGAGGCCTCGTTGAAGTCGCCTGGCTCTTTCGTTTCGACCACGTCGAAGTCGCCGAGCTCGGCGCCCATGCCCTTCAACATGCTCACACCGGTCTCGATCGAATCGTGCACGAACTCCAGCGTACGGGTGAAAACGAGCACCTTGAAGTGGCCGCTTGCCTGGTCGGGCACCTCGGGCTGCGGCGCCATCGCGTCGACGGCGGATCCACCGCTCGATCCGGTGCTCATCGCTGGGGCGGCGCCCCCCGAGCCTCCGGATGAGACGCTGCTCGATACGCCCGCGCCGCCGGACGAGCCACTGCCCGTGGGGCCACCGCCCGCGCCGGCATCGGGTTGCGGATCGTCCTTCGCGAGCACGACGCTCGCTCCGCAACCGGTCAAGAGCAACATCGAGAGCGTGAGCTTGGGCAGGGTCGAGCGTGTCATGAATGTCCTCCAGCCCTGGAGTGTCCGGCAGTCCCGCATTTTGATCACGGCGCTCTCGGCCGATCTTGCTCGAACGCAAGATCGCGCAAGGCCGGGGCTTGCGGGCCTCGTGGAAACGAAGCGATGAAACGGCGAGCAAGATCGATCGCCGCCGGACGGTTGCCCGTCTTGAGAAGGACTTGCACGCGCAGGTACATGGCCTCGGGAGTCAAATGACCCTCGGGAAAGGTCAACTGGTGTGCGTCGAGCAATGTCAAAGCCGCCGGTGCGTCTCCCGCGGCAAGCAACCGCCGCACCCGATCCAGACTTTCTACTTCCGCTGCGAGCGCCTTCGTTCGGTCTGTCGCCGGAGGCGGAACCGGGCTCCGATCGCGAGGCGGCAAAGCAGCGGTTGCGACTGGCGTGGTATCGCTGGGCGGTTCTTCGGGTAACGCCGGCGGAGCGTCGACGCCTCGGGGCGGCCGGGGCTCGTCGATCAACGCACGCGGTGTCGACGTGAGCGCGGGGACCGCAGGTGCGTGCGGCTGGAGCTGATGGGCCGCTCCCAGCATCAGTGCACCCGCGGTGGCGCCGACCGCGGTCCACTGGAGGATGCCGAGAATCGTCACCCCGGCGGCGCTCGATGCGACCACCCCCCCGACGGTACCCGAAGCGGCGGTCGTCACGGCCGAGAGAGCGGCTGTGATTCCGAGACCGGCAAGAATGCGACGATGTGCCTCGCGAGGCACCGCGTGATCATCGAGCCTTGCCGAACGGAGCAGAGCGTTCTCGGCGTCGATGAGATCCTGATCCAGATCGTTCATCTTCAGATCCTCCCTTCTTGGCGCAGAAGCCTCCCGCCTTCACGGAACTGCTCTCGGGCGCGACGCAGACGCGACGCGACGGTGCCGGCCGGTGTCTTCATCATCGCGGCGATCTCGGCCATCGTGAGCTCTTCGATCTCCGCCAGAACGAACACCGCGCGCGTCTCGAGGGCCATCGTATCGAGCACCTGATCGAGTAGGCGACGGCGTCGCACCTGGTCCGCCGTGTCCTCGGGGCCCGGTGCGGCCTCAGGCAACGTGAGCAGCTCGTCCTCGCCAACCTCTCGACGACGGCGGTGCGTCCTGCGCGCGTTCGCTGCGACCCGGAGGGCGGTCTGGAAAAGGAAAGCGCGTTCCGCATTCGCCCCGATCAGCGAGAGCTTGCCGGCGATGATGAGAAAGATCTGCTGCGCGGCGTCGCCGATCTCCGATTCTCGCACCCCGAGGCGCCGCAGCGATCGCCATACGAACCCGAGGTTGGCGTCGACAAGACCGCGCAACCGAGCCCGTGCCTCGGGGCCCGGCCTGCCCGACTCGGCGACCTGCTCCGGGACGGGTGCGAGCTGCGCGTCGAGGTTCAGATCCGCGGATCCCATCGATCCTCGCATGT
>JBBSDY010000038.1:0-12192 GCA_038240245.1 Polyangiales bacterium | reverse complement strand
GGGCGAGGGTGGAGGGTGGGGTCGGGGCGAGGGTCGAGGTCGGGGTCGGGGTCGGGGTCGGGGTCGGGGTCGGGGTCGGGGTCGGGGTCGGGGTCGGGGTCGCGGTTGCGGTCGGGGTCGGGGTCGCGGTCGGGGTCGCGGGGTGTGGTGGCGGGAAGGGGGCGGCGTCGGTCGTTGGGGAGGCCAGGGTTCCCGAGTCGTCTGTGTCGCGGTATCTGCCCCTCGTCGATGGCAACCAGTGGGCCTTCGATGCCGAGGACGACGAAACGGGCGGCAAGGGGATGTTCGTGACCCGCGTTCGCCGGCTTCCCGGGGCGCGATTCTCGCTCATGTCGTCGCAGGGATCGCACGTTCTCGAAGTGCGTGCCGACGGTATCCTGCGCGAAAACAGCAAGGCTTACGTCTTGCGTGCGCCGCTGTCGGTGGGGGCCGAGTGGCCCGGCGAAAATGGCGCCACGGTGCACGTCGCCGCGCTCGACCGCGTGGTCGATATCCCTGCCGGCAAGTTCGTGGGTTGCGTGGAGACGATCGAAGAAGCGTCACCGCTGCCGGGCAAGAATCCAGCTCGCCGCGTGACCACGACCTATTGCCCGGATGTGGGGATCGCCCTGATGCACGCCGAGGCGTGGGAGGGCAGCGCGCACCTCGGCGAGCGCGCGGTCTTGCGCTCGTTTGGAAAGCCGGCAGAGCTCAAATTCAAGTAACGCCGTCGCGGAGTTTGACGGGTGGGCGCTTGCGTGCCACCGCTAAGCCATGAAGCTCTTTCTGATGCACCGATGTCCGTTCGGTCACCGTGCCTCCATCGTCCTTCAGGAAAAAAAGCTCGCCTTCGAGCCGACCTTCTTCGAGACGGGCAAGCGCCCTCCCGAGATGGAAGCCGTCGGCCCCAACGCCAAGTCGCCCACGGTGATCGACGGTGACACCAAGGTGTGGGACTCGCAGATCGTCATCGAGTACCTCGAAGATCGCTATCCCTCGCCGGCGCTCCTGCCGTCCAATGCCGCCCAGCGGGCCGAAGTGCGGATGTTGTGCTCGCGGGTCGCGCGCGAGCTCGAGTCTCGCATGGGCGCCGCGGTCGTCGAGGTTCTCTTCAAGCCGAAGCCCGACGAGGCCAAGCTCGAAGAAGCCAAGCGCGGTTTCCTCGATGCGCTCGAGTCCTGGGACAAGCGGCTCGAGGGTCGGACGTTCCTCGTCGGAGACACGCTCACCCTCGCCGATGTGACGCTCTACACCGTGTTCCCGGCGATGTACGGCAACGCGGGAATCGAGATTCCGGCCGAGCGCAAAAACCTGCGCGCGTGGCGCGATCGTATGGCAGCCCGTCCGACGACCCCGCTGCTCGCGCCAAGCTGAAACCCAGTCCAGCACGTGTCAGGCAGCCGCGAACTGAATCTTCTCTGCTTGACCCATCGCATAAAAGCGACTGAGGGCGTCGCGTAGCTCGGCGAGCCGTCCCTTCTCGGCGTAGAAAATCTCGAGACGTCGCACGAAGCGCGCGGCCAGATCGTTGGCGAGGCGGTAACGATCGCCTTCTTCGGTGCCCGCCGCGTGCGAGAAGCGAACGTGCTCGAAGAGTCGCGCATGAAAGATGCGCGCCACCCCGGCATCGAAGCGCTCTCTCTGCAGCACGAGGAGCACGTACTTGTCGATCTCGGCTTGCAGCTCGAGCTCGAGCTGGGTCGCGGGCAAGTTGCGGCGCGCGCGATCGGCGACGTACACGAAATGGCTCACGCCCTCGATGAGCTGGCAGACCGAGTCGAGGTCGGGATCTTCGCCGAGCGACGGAGCGAGGACTTCGATCTCGACGGCCCCGTCCTCGGCGTCGCGCACGCGAACGGCCTCGCGATCACCGGGAGCTATTGCACGTAAGAACGGACCCACGGCGGGGGCGCTCTCCAGGCGATAGAATAGCTCGATGCCGCGCTGGACTTTGCTGGCGACCGCCGCGCCACCGTGCGGTGCGTCGGGCCGCTTCAGTGCAGCCCCCCCGTGCCTCGCACCGGCACGATACCACGCGCACCGAGCTCGCGAGCCAGGGTCGTCGATCCCGAGCGGAGCCATCGTTCGTACAGCTTGAGAATACCGCGCTCGCCGCGTGCTTGCTGGGCGAGCGTCGTCTCGGCGACCGCGGTGAGCACGTCGACGAAGCAATCGAACTTGGTCGAGAGCTCGCCGAAGACGTTGTCGGTCTCGTCGGCTCGCTTGGTTCCCTCGGCGGCGTCGGACGCCGGGCGCCTCAACATGGACGCGGCCCCCCGGTACGCGGTCGCTCCCACGCTCGTCACGTAGCCCATGTCGACCCCCCGGTTCTCGATGTGGTCGCCGAAGAAGCCGGTGATGTAGAGCACCCCGTCGCCCAGGTTCCGAAGCTTCTGGAAACGCTCGGCTCCGGTCGTTCGAAAGGCCTCGTCGAGGAGAAACGCGAGCGGGCGGTCGAAGGCGTCTCCCATGACCGGCCCGGGGTGGGCGAACTCGGTGAGAAGGGCCACGAGGTAGCTCATGGCTTCGTCGGTGGCCTCCACCCGCCGGGTCTTGACGGCCTCACCCAGTACCTCGTGGAAAAAGCCCCCCACGCTTTTGGTGATCGCGATGCTCATGCCGTCGTCCTTTCGACCAGATGGGCGCTTTGCCCGCCTGTGGAAAACTCCGTCGGCCAATCCGGCCTCGGGAGCCCTTCCATTCAGTACGACCGATTTGTTGCGGGAATACCAACCGCCCCCCCTGCAATTGCTGAACACCCGTCCCGCCGTTGGCCACCCCGGGGTGAGGCTGCCAGGCCTTGTTTCACCCTTGACAGTGCTTCTTTCGGGTCTATCTTGCCGGGCGCGTCTGTTAGCAGTCGCATGAGGTGAGTGCTAACAATCGCAAACTTCAACGAAGTTCAAGGCTTCGGAGCCCCCTTTGGGGGCGCCTGGCCGGGGTCCTGAGGGCGTCCTCTTTCGGGGAGCCGGACGGGCGCGAAGAAGGAACTCGGGGTCCCCTGGGGCCTCGACAACACAAGGAGCAAGCCAACATGTCGACGATTCGACCGCTGCAGGACCGCGTGATCATCAAGCGCGTCAAAGAGGAAGAGAAGAGCAAGGGCGGGATCATCATCCCCGACACCGCCAAAGAGAAACCGATCGAGGGCAAAGTCATCGCCGTCGGCAACGGCAAAGTCCTCGAGGACGGCAAGGTCCGCAAGCTCGACGTGAAGGCGGGCGACATCGTCCTCTTCGGCAAGTATTCGGGCACCGAGGTCAAGATCGACGGCGAAGAGCACCTCATTTTGCGCGAGGACGACATCCTCGGCGTCATCGAGAAGTAAGGAAGAAGGAGCTAAGAACATGGCAGCCAAGGAAATCGTTTACACGGAAGTTGCACGCAACCTGATCCTCTCCGGCGTCAACGCGCTGGCCGATGCGGTCAAGGTGACGCTCGGTCCCAAGGGCCGTAACGTCGTCATCGAGAAGAGCTTCGGCTCGCCGACGGTCACCAAGGACGGCGTGACGGTCGCAAAAGAGATCGAGCTCGAAAACAAGTTCGAGAACATGGGCGCGCAAATGGTGCGCGAGGTGGCGTCCAAGACGTCCGACGTGGCCGGTGACGGTACGACGACGGCGACGGTGCTGGCCCAGGCCATCTACCGCGAAGGCTCGAAGCTGGTCGCCGCGGGTCACAACCCCATGGAGATCAAGCGCGGCATCGAGAAGGCCGTCGAGGCCGTGGTCGAGGCGCTGAAGAAGAGCGCCAAGCAGACCAAGGACCCGAAAGAGATCGCCCAGGTCGGCACGATCAGCGCCAACGGCGACGAGACCATCGGCAAGCTGCTCGCCGAGGCCATGGAGAAGGTCGGCAAGGAAGGCGTCATCACCGTCGAGGAAGCGAAGAGCTCGGAGACGACCCTCGAGGTCGTCGAAGGTATGCAATTCGACCGCGGCTACCTGTCGCCCTACTTCGTGACCGATCCCGAGCGGATGGAAGTCGCCCTAGAGGACGTCTACATCCTGAACTCCGAGAAGAAGATCGCCAACATGAAGGATCTTCTGCCGGTGCTCGAGGCGATTGCCCGTTCGCAAAAGCCGCTGCTCATCATCGCCGAGGATATCGAGGGTGAGGCGCTGGCGACCCTGGTCGTCAACAAGCTGCGCGGTACGCTGCAGTGCGCCGCCGTCAAGGCCCCCGGCTTCGGCGATCGCCGCAAGGAGATGATGAAGGACATCGCGGTGCTCACCGGCGGACAAGTCATCGCCGAGGAGCTCGGGCTCAAGCTCGAGAACGTCACCGTGACCGATCTCGGTCGCGCCAAGCGGGTCACGATCGACAAGGACAACACCACGATCGTGGGCGGCGAAGGCAAGAAGGACAAGATCAAGGGCCGCATCGCGGAGATCCGTACGCAGATCGACGCCACGACGTCCGACTACGACCGCGAGAAGCTGCAAGAGCGTCTCGCCAAGCTGGTCGGTGGCGTTGCCGTCGTGAAGGTGGGAGCAGCCACCGAGACGGAAATGAAGGAGAAGAAGGCCCGCGTCGAAGACGCTCTGCATGCGACTCGCGCCGCTGTCGAAGAGGGGATTGTCCCCGGCGGCGGTGTGGCGCTCATTCGCGCGCAGAAGGCGCTCGAGAAGCTCGACGTGCCGGACGAGCAGAAGTTCGGCATTGCGATCATTCGCCGCGCCATCGAGGAGCCGATGCGTCAGATCGTGCAGAACGCTGGCGAAGAGGGCTCGATCGTGATCAACCGGGTTCGCGAGGGCAAGGGTAACTTCGGCTACAACGCTGCCACCGGTGAGTACGGTGATCTGCTCGATCAGGGCGTGATCGATCCCGTCAAGGTGGTGCGCTCTGCTCTGCAGAACGCCGCATCGGTCGCCGGGCTCATGCTCACGACCGAGGCGCTCGTCGCCGAGAAGCCCAAAGAGGAGAAGCAGGCGGCCGGCGGGCACGCTGGTCACGGGCACGGCGGCGGCGACTTCTAAACCCGCACGCCACGCAGTACGGCGTCGTTACGTCAATCGGAGGCCGGCCTTCTCACGAGGGTCGGCCTCTTGTGTTTTACGTTCTTGCACCAGCGACTCTTGCGCTCGATGCAACCGCGCCGCCGGAAGGTGTGGCTCGCGGGAGGCCGGACCGCCTCGCCTCGGCACACCTGATTGCGCGTGGGAGGGCCGCCGCCTTCTAGGTTGCGGGGGGCGTCGCGTAGCTACATAGGAGGTGCAGCTCAGAATGGATCGGGGTGAGGCCGGCTTTGGGATCGGGGCCGAGGCGTCGGGGTCCGGCCTCCCGCGAGCCACACCTTCCGGCGGCGCTATTTGGCTGGTCCACTTCGGCGGGATGGCCTAGCGCAGCTTATTGATGATGGAGCTGGCGGCCTCGTTGTGCATTTTCTGGATGTTGGAGACGAGCTTGGTCTGCAGGGTTTCTCGCTGCATCGTCGACTGCAGGTTCATATAGGGGGAGGCCGTGCCGTCGAGACCCCGGGTGGCCTCGGTGCTGAGCTCGAACGGCTCAAACCCAGCGCAAAAGGTTAGCCAAGGTGGCGCCGCGGAGCCAGTGGTTCTGGCCGACGCGCACGGCCACGGTCCCGTCGTCGCGCAAGACGCGTTTGAGCTCGGACGTCAGCGTACGGAGACGATCGTAGTAGACACGGTCAATCTCGGCTTTTCGATCGTGGAGCGGGTGGGAAGAAACAGATTGGGCAGTCGGCTCGTCGGGCGCTACATCGCGCGCCTCGACGAGGTTCCCGTGATGGATCAGCAAGAGGCGAAGCTGGCTGCTCGCGGGCTCGCGGAAGACGATGGCACTGTCGTAGAGAAGGCACAGCCAGCGAGCTCGCTGAAGAAGCTGGTAGGCGTGCGCGACGGAGCGCTCGAGATGGCGCACCACACGCGCCGGATCCCACGCCGGCAGGGCAAGGGCCTCATCATCCGAGCTGTCGGCCTCGAGATCGCTTGCCTCGGACAGGGCGGTCTCCTTGGTCGCAACGATGATTTGCCTCGCGGTGGCTGCGAGGGAACGTCGCACGTCGATCGTCGAGGGCACGCTCGTCAGCGATGGGCGCGCGGCAAACCGTGCGAATCCGACCGAAAACGATGCCTCGTCCGGCGCCCAACGCTCGGCTGCTCCCACCGAACGTGCACGCAACAAGGCGCTGGGCGTCTCGCCCGACAGAAGCGCAGCGATGGCGCCGAGGGCCCGCACCGACAGGATCGAGGGCAGAGGCCCTCGCCGGCAGATCGCATCGGGTTGTCTCGAGGATGCGCCAAAGTCGCTGGAGGTGAACCACATGCGCGGATCGCCGGCCACGAGCTGCACGTTGTAAGGCGGACGAAGCGCCTTGATGCTCTCGTTCTCGAGAAGGGCTGCCTCGAGCGGCGTTCGTGCAAGCGTGATCCGAATGTCGTGCACCTGGGTCAGCATCTCGAGGGCGCGCTCGGTCGTCGACGCCCCGGCGGTAAAATGGCTCGGTACACGCTTGCGAAGGCTGGCCGCCTTGCCGACATAGAGTACGTCTCCATTCGAACGGACGAAGTGGTAAACTCCGGGCTCGTCGGGCATGGCCCGGTACCTGGCGCTGGGCAGTGGGTAGCGACGCCTTCGCGATCGCGGGGGCGGGGGCGCGTTGAGCCAATCGCCGAGATCGTCCCATGTGCGCACGCCCAGCGCGGCGAGCTCGGTCGTGAGCTTGCACCAAATGAATGCGGTTGCTTCGACATGCCCCATGCATCGACGGGCCAGATCGACGCTGTGCCCCAGGTAGCCAGCGAGCGCGCGGATCGAACGGCGCGGCAGATCGGGATAGAGACGACAGGCGATGTCGTGCACGCACACAGCGTCGAGCGGGAAGCTCGTGTCCGGCTCGAATCGACCGGACCAGTCGCGCAGAAAGGCGAGCTCGAACCGGGCAAAATGGATGGCCACCGGAACCCGAGCAGCGAAGTTTGTCGTTTGGCGAAGTCGGGTCCACGCGTCAAAGGGACGTATGGCGGTCGCAGCGTGAGAAGCGCCGAACCCGGTGAGTCGCCTCACGTGAAAGCCGACGAAGTGCTCGTCGGGAAGAGTCACCCAGTGCGCCTGCAGCTGCCGAATGCCCGGGAGAGTCGGGCGCGCGATCCCCCATCCGATCTCGAGCACCGCGCCGAGGGCCGGGCTCGCTCCGGTGGTCTGGCAGTCGATGATCAAGACGTCGAGATCCGACAGCTCTTGCACGGTCTTTGGGATCTAGACGCCCGTATCGGTTCGTCAAGCATGTAGCCAAAACGACTAGACCATCGTGATGGGGCCGTGCAGAACGAGGGCCAAAACGAGGGGCGAATCGGGCAAGACGACGAAGCTGTGCTCGGTGGCGGCGGTCATCTCGTGAATGTCACCCGCCCGGTAAATGCGCCCGGTGCTCTCGCGGTACCCGCCCTCGAGAATGAGCACTTTCTCGAGAGCCGAATGACGGTGCGCCGCCCAGTTGAAGCCGGCCGGCATGCGAACGAGCCCCGCGTCGGCGGTGGCGAGCGACGGCCCTGGCTCGAGGTGAAAGAGCCGGATGCTCGGGTGGGGTCCCACCTCCCACTCGGATTCCAGCTCGGCCCGCTCGAGCAGGCGCACGACCGAATCGACGCCGAGATCGAAAAGGCGCGCGATGTCGTCGAAGAGCGGCGCATAGCGCGTCGGTCCCGTGGTGGCGGCGGCGAGCAGGCGCCCCTTGAGAGCCGCGGGCGGGACCTCGACTCCCACCGAGGCCGCCAACGCGACAAGTAGCTCCTCGATCTGTCGCACATCGTTGGATTGTTGCGAATCTTGCTCGATGGCGAGTGCCTCGCCAATGAACTCGGGCCAGTTGTACTTTCGGTTCATGAAGGTTCTCCTGGGCGATCGGAAAGGGCCGCGCGGAGCTTGCTCAGCGCCGCCGCCACCCGCGTTTTGACCGTCCCCACAGGCGCGCCCACACGAAGCGCGATCTCGCTCGAGCTCAGGCCCTCGAAATAGCCGAGCAGCAGCGCCTCGCGCTGGTCTTTGGGCAGTGCCGACATGGCCCTTCTCACCCTGATCTGATCAGGGGCGAACGAGATGTCGCTTATCGGAGCACCGGCGTGCTCTGCCCAAAAATCGTCGCTCACCGTCGCGGCTCGCGACTGGCTCGCGGTGCGCCGAAAGTCAATGCTCCGGCTGCGCGTTCGGAGAAGGAGCCACGATTTGACGCCCCCGCGCGAGGGGTCGTAGCTCCTCGCTTTTTTCCAGGCCTCGAGGAAAACCTCTTGCACGATGTCCTCGGCCGCCGACGAAGTCACGACGATTCTTTTGGCGAGTGCGAGCATGCTGGACGCGTGCCGATCGTAGAGGGTGGCGAGCGCGGATGAGTCGCCCCTGCCCATGGCCAAAACGAGATCGGCGTCATCAGGGCCATCGGCCGCGAGGTGGGCTCGTTCGGGGCGCAACACGACGCAGCGAGCGTAGCAGCCTCGTCCCGCGCGGACCACCACATGACGGTACCCGCCTGGCGGCACCCCGATGGGCCGAGGTGGAAATTGCCCGCGCTTTCGGCCATCAAACGTCCATACGAGCCAGGCCGCCCAACGGATCAGTCGCCGGTCGCATGGTCATGCGATTGCGTGTGGCTGGTATCAAGGAATGTCGGTTCGAAAGGGGACCGCGGGTAGGCCATCCTTGTTGAAAAGATCGACGACCGGGAAATTCGCCCAGCCGAACCGCACGTGGGCGGGCGCGGGTACCTGGCGTGAGGAAACGACGACGGTGTTGCCCTGGATGGTGGCGTCGCCGAAAAAGAACTTCTTGTCAGTGCCGGCCAGGGCGAAGCCAGTGAGCTTATCGCCCTTCACCTCGAGACCCTTGCTGACGTTGTCGAAGCCGATGATCGCCTTGCCGTCAGCCATCTTCGCGGTCTTCAATGTCGGCCCCGAGCCGACGATGTTTTCGCCGTAGGCGATCTTGCGTGCCGCCAAGGCGAGCCGCTCACCGACCGGCTCCTTCTTCTTGGGGTGAATGTCCTTCTCTTCACCCACGTCGGTGATGATAGCCATGCCAACGTTGGGGACGACCTGGGTCACCTGCCACTGCGCTTCGCGCAGCGCGGCCCAGCCGCTCTCTTCGGGCTCGGGATTGATGGTCATGTAGGGCGCGAGTTGCACGATGAAGAATGGAAAATCGCCGACCCGCCAGTCGTCGCGCCAGTTTCGAATCATCGTCGCGAGCAGCGAGCGGTACTGCGCCGCGCGCCCCGCGTTGCTCTCACCTTGGTACCAGGTGGCTCCCTTGATGGCATAGGGCAGAAGCGGCGCGATCATGCCGTTGTAGAGAGAGCTCGGAGCGTTGGGATCGGCTCCGGGCGAGGTTGGACGAGAAGGCCGCTTGTTCTCGATCTGGAATCTCCACTCGCCGGTCAACGACAGAGCGTGCTCGCCAGGAGCGGCCGCGGCCGGCGCAACGGACATGGCCCCGGCCGGCCCGGTGAGCCCACCGTCTCCGCCGTGATCCCAGGCGCGCACCGCGATCACGGCGCGTCCGGCCTTGACGAGGGCGCCCGGAACTTCGTAGCGCCTTTGTGTTTGCCAGAAGCCTGGCGTTTCAGCGCCGGTAGCGCCGATCTTCACGCCATTGAAGAAAGTCGTGTCGAAGTCGTCGATGGCGCCCAGGCGCAGATCGAGATCCTTTCCGCCCCATGCCGCGGGGATATCGATTTCCTTGCGAAACCAGATGCCGCCGTCGATGTCCATGTCGGGCCCGGCGCTCTCCCATTTTTGGGGCAACGTCATCTTGCGCCAGTCGTGCGTGTCGGTTTGCGGCAAGGCCCATGCTCTGGCGGCAACGGTCACGCCCGGATCATCGAAGTGGCCCTGGGGTGCGCCCGCGGCCTGCCACGCCGCCAATCGATTTTCGTAGTCGCTTCTTGCCCTGGGTTCGACGGCATTGCCTTTGAATGCCGAAAACGGCATGCCCCATTCTTGAAGTGCGCTGCGACTCGTCCACGCTTCGGCGGGCGTGCCGCCCCACGAGCTGTGAATGAGACCGATGGGCACCTTGCGCGCGCCGCGTAGCGCACGCCCGAAGTAGTAGCCCACCGCCGAGAAGCCCGGGCGGTTGGCCGGGGTCGAGCTCTCCCATTTCCCGCCGGCCACGTCGGTCTGAGGAGTCTCGGCGATCTGTTTTGCCACGGTGAACATGCGCAAGAGCGGATCGCTCGTCGCGTCGATGTCCTTCTTGGCTTCGAACGAGTCGGCCAGATGAAACTCCATGTTCGATTGTCCGCTGCACACCCAGACATCGCCGACGAGCACGTCCTTGAGCTCGATCTTGTTGGATGCGGAAATGGTCATGGTGAAGGGCCCGCCGGGATCGAGAGGGCGCAGCAGGACCGACCAAGTGCCGTTCCTGGCAACGGACTCGACGGTCTGGCCACGGAAGGCGACGGTGACCGTTTCTCCGACATCGGCCGATCCCCAGATGCGGACGGGCACTTTTTGCTGGACGACCATCCCTTCCGAGATCAAACCGGGCAGCTTGACGGCGGCCCGCGCGGCTTCAGAAAAAGACGCGCCGAACGCGAGGGCGATCACCAGGGTAACGAGGCGGCGGATCATGAGCGGAGCGTATCCCAGGCCGCGATTGACACGCTACCGACTCGATGAAGGCGTTCGAGCGACGCAAAAGGGCCTTGGCCCATTTGACTTGAGGTGCCACTCCCCGTACGCATGAAAGACGAGCCTGGAGGTTTCAATGAGTCGTTCCGGCCCCCTGTCCTGCGTTGTTCTCGCGCTCCTTTTGGGTGCTGCGTGCTCTTCATCCGATTCCAAGAGCGTGGCTCCCAGCGCGATCGGCTCAGCCGGCTCTCCCTCGAACGGCAGCGGTGGGGCGAGCGAAGGCGGCCATGCGGGTGTTGCAACGGGCGGCGCGGGCGGCGCGTCGGCGAACGCAGCCGGTAGCGAAACGGCTGGCGCCAGCACGGCGGGCGCCAGCGCAGGAGAAAATGACGACGGTGGACCGCTCGCGGACGCGTCGCGACCATCGGACGCAGCAGGGGCCATCGATAGCGGACGCGGCAACAAGATCCTCATCTATACGAATGCCGCAGGCTTCGTGCACGCCTCGATCCCCGCGGCCGCCGCGGCGATTTCGAAGGCCGCCACCGCGAAGGGTCTGGTCCCCGAGCAGAGCAAAGACACCGGCAAGTTCGTGCCGGCACAGCTCGCGCAGTACGCCGCCATCGTCCTTCTGGCGACATCGGGCGACGCCTTCGGCACACCCGGGACCACGCAAATTCAGACGCTCATCGATTTCGTGAGAGGTGGGGGCGGACTGGTTGCCATCGAGGACGCCAACCACGCCTACGACAACTCGGTTCCCTACGTTTCGCTCATTGGTGGCGATTTCAACGGCCACTCCGCTTTTGGCCCTGACACCTGTTACAAGGACGGCAATCACCCGTCAGTCGTCATGCTTCCCGTGAGCTTTGCGGTGA
Organism: Polyangiales bacterium; assembly: GCA_038240245.1. GTDB lineage: Bacteria > Myxococcota_A > Polyangia > Polyangiales > Polyangiaceae > DASWDH01. Next base: position 743 of record JBBSDY010000038.1, on the reverse strand, counting down.
CGGACGAGATTTACTACTTCACCAAGTTCGCCGCCGACAACCAGGTCGTTCTGCGGTGCGGAGCCGACAAGCGCCCTATCTCTTGGGTCCGAAGCGAGGGAGCCGGTCGGGTGTTCTACACCGCGCTCGGCCACGCCGATGCGAGCTGGACCAGTCCGCCACTCGTCGACGGCCACGTCATCCCGGCGCTGATGTGGACTCTCGGTCGCTAAAAGGCACTTCCGACACGTAGCGCAGGCGCGACGTGTTGTTGCGTATTTGTGGAGTGCGCCGAGGATCGTTTGCGCTGATGCAGCGCTTCACGGATCCTGAAAAATAGCTTGTCTCGACTGCGCGCAGCCATCGCCATGCTCTGCATCGCCCTAGCGGGCTGCACCGCCACGGTGGGTGACGAGCCAGCCTCCCCTTCGTCGCCCGCCTCGTCTTCATCGGACGTCTCGACGTACATCGATGACAGCGTTATCGACATCTCGAGCCCAGATGGCGTTGCCGCCAAGCGAAAAGAGTTGATTGACTTCATCTGGGGAACGGCCGGAATGCCCGCCGACAAGCTTCCGGCGTCGGTCGAGAAGTCGGTAGTCAATCCTTTGCCGAATTCGTTTACCAACCTCGCGCGCGTCGACCACTTCGTTTTCGACCTGGGGCAAGGGATGAAGAACGAGGCCTTTCACTTCGTGCCCCGACAATCGAACGGCACCCTGGTGATCGTGCACCAGGGACACGCCACCTCGTTCGCATTCGCG
>JBBSDY010000037.1:0-12384 GCA_038240245.1 Polyangiales bacterium | reverse complement strand
TCAACATGCTCCTCGGCGTCAACCTGGGGTTCACGTTCCCCACCACGCTGAAAAGCTCCGAGTAACGCTGCGCAGATCGAAGGTGGCTCTCGTCGCGAGCGCTGGCTAGCGCTTTTTGACAGTGCCGTCCGAAGCGACGGAGTACGGCGGCTGCATCGCGGCGCGCGCGCCGGTGCGCAGGTCTTCGGGAATGGCCCACCCTCGCGCGGCAAGGCCTTCTACCAGGCGGTTCTTCACTCGCATCGACTCTTCTTGAACGAGGGCGCGCGCCAGTGGGCCCGCTGACGCTGCGTCTTCCTGGGCGAAGACGGTGGCCACGGTGACGAAACGGACGTCGTCGCTCGCGTCCTCGAGGTAGGGCTCGACCGCGGGCCGGATGGCCGGCAAGGTGTAGTGCTCGAGCTCGGAGATGAGCTGCTGCTTGGGATCGACGTTGCGGGTGTACTCGGTGTCGAAGCGCTCGAGCAGGCGAATGACCTCCTCGACATAGCGATCGGAAGGCACCAGGTCCTTCAAGATTTTGAGCGGCCAGGTGAGACTCTCGGCCTTTGCGCAAAAGGTGCGGATGGGCAGGATGGCCGACTCACCGGCACCCAGGACCCCGCGAAGAGCCGCGTCTTTCTCTTCCTGGTCGGTGATCGAAGGGTCGATGTGGAAGGTGAACCGCTTCAGCAGCGCTGCAGCCGATTCGGCGTTTTGAATGCGGGCCAGACCCTCGATGGCCTCGATGCGGTCGTAGTTTTGCGCGTGCTTGTCGCCGGCGACCTTGCCGAGCCGAGCGACGTTGCGGTCGGCGCCGAGGCTCGGTTCGGGCGACTGCTTGTTCTTGCCCTTGAAAAGGTCGAAGAGTCCCATTGGGGGGCGTCTATATGCCTCATGGGTCCCGGGCGGGCAAGCGGGAGAGAGAACCGCCAAGGCGCCACGAGCGCCAAGGGTTTTCTTACGAAAGGGGCACGGCGATGAGGATGACTTCGCGACCGCGGGTTTCGACGCGGTAGCGGACGGGCTTGCCGTGCTTTTCTTGCATCTCGCTCTCGCTGTTGCGGATGCGGCCCACGAAGCTGGCTTCGGTGATGTGATCGATGGGATCGCCGAGGGCCCGCTTGGCAGCGATGTACTCGTGAAAAAGGCGCCCGTAGTAGCTGGTCTCGGATTCCGAGCGAAGGGAAGCCACGAGCGCGGCGTCGACGCCGGTGGGAGCCGAGACCGAGCGCTCGTCGACGGCAAGAGCGTCCTGGAAATCGCTCGCCGCCGGGGGACGCGAGGGACGACCTTCTTCGTCGGTGTCGTCTTCTTGTACGCCCATCAGCTGGTTCAAAAGCGAGTTGAGGCGAAAGACGAGCCCGCCGAGCTCGGCGTGCTCGATCTCGAAACGCAGATCGGTCTTGCCATTGAGGATGGTGAGCAGGCCTTCTTCGAGCTCTTCGATGGGGCGAGAGAGATAGTTGCCCAAAAGAAATCCGCCCAGGCAAACGAGCAGGATGCCCAACGCGGTGACCGCGAACACTGGCCAGAGCAGCCCGCTGATGCTCTCGATGAGGCTGGCGGGGCTGACGGAAATGAGCACGGCCCTCTTGCCGTCGCCGTAGCCAGAGAGCGGTGCGGCCGCGAGCAGCTCGTCGGGCGGACCTCCCGGAATGAAAGCTCCATGACCGCTCGCTACGGTCGCGAGAACGGCTTCTTTGAGAGGAGACTGGCTCACCGCCGAAAGGACGGCTGGCGCAACCGAGGTCGATTTCGCCTTGAGATCGACCGCTGCGCCGGCGGGGATGCCGAGAATGAGTCCCGTTCCGCTGGTCAGCTCGGCCGTTCGCTGAAGGCGCCCGTCGTTGAGCGGCGTGCCAACGAGCAGCAGCCCAACCACCTTGCGATCGTCATCGCGAACCGGAGCGTAGCTCACCGACAAGAGTTGGGACGTTTTTGCATCGGCCCACACATCAGTGGCGGTGACGCCTTGCGCGATGGCTGCCTTGACCGACGGATGGCCGGCGGCGAGGTCTTCACCTCGACCGAGGTTGGTACCGTTGCGTCCGAGCGAGACACCGTTGGCGTCGACGACCGTGACGAGCGCGGGGGCCATCTGATCGAATACGGGATTGGACACGGCCGATGACAGAAGGCGATTCGAATACTCGGTGGCTTCTTCCTGGCGCGCGTTGACGGTGCCCGCACGGAACACCTCGCGGCTCGCCTTCTCGTTGGCCATCGTGGCCAGCCACCGCTCGGTCCTCACCGCGTCGAGCTCGAGCTTGCTGTTGGCGGCGGCGAGCGCTCGCTCGGCCTCGCCTTTCAGTAGCGTCGGGTTCGATGCGAGATCGCCCAGACTCGCCCGCAACAGGGCATAGGACAGGACGCCAACCAAAAGAACGATGATTGAGTTTACGGCGATGATTTTCCAGCGCATGAGGTTGTGTTCTCCAACTGCGTCGCCGTGGCTGTCGGCCTGGCCGAAATGGGTTCGCTGCTAGCTGTCGCTTCCCGTCCTTCTGTGACAGGGTCGGAGATTAACAGAGGGGCTTCTTTTGTATCAAGGTTCGTCCTGGCGGGTGAAAATGGAGCTCTACCGGTGAAAATGGGCACGGAAACGAATTTGCCTCTCGGGGTAGTCGATGACCCGGTGTTCGACACGCACCGTAGCCCTGGGTATCACCCCGAGCGCCCCGAGCGCCTGCTGGCGGCTCGGGCAGCGCTCAAGAGCGTGGTGACGGCGAGCAGGCCCATTGCTGCTCGCAGGGCAACGCCTGACGAGCTGGGGCGGGTGCACGATGCGGCGTACGTCGAAGAGCTGATGCGCCTCTCGGGGCAGGAGGGGCAGCTCGATGCCGATACCTACCTCTCCGTTGGCTCCGTGCCGGCCGCCGAACGTGCCGCGGGTGGGGGCGTGAGCCTCGTCGACGCGCTGCTCGATGGCGACGTGACGCGGGGCGTCGCGTTGCTGCGACCACCGGGTCACCACGCGCGGCCCGGCTCGGCCATGGGGTTTTGCCTCATCAACAACGTCGCGGTGGCGGCGGCCCACGCGCTCCACCGCGGTCTTCGGCGCGTGACCATCATCGACTGGGACGTGCATCACGGCAACGGAACCCAAGAGATGTTCTGGCGCGATCCCCGGGTGCTCTACGTATCGCTTCATCAGTGGCCGTTTTATCCGGGAACGGGTAGCTCCGACGAGATCGGCGAGGGCGAGGGTCGTGGCTTCACGGTGAACGCTCCGTTGTCCGCCGGCGCCGGCGCTGGCGACTATGCGACAGCGTTCGATCGATTGATTCTGCCCATCGTCGACGCATACAGCCCCGAGCTCGTGCTCGTCTCTGCAGGCTACGATGCGCACCGTGACGATCCCTTGGCCAGCATGTCGCTCGACGCCGCGGCGTATGCGTGGATGACGGCTCGCCTTCGCGCCGTGGCCGATCGGCACGCTGGCGGCCGCATCGCCCTGTTTCTCGAGGGCGGTTACAACCTGTCGGCGCTCGAAACGAGCTTCGCCGCCAGTTTGCAAGCTCTCGAGCACGTGGCGACTGACCTTCCCGCGCCGCCACCGGCGAGCCGCGCGCACGAAGCCGAGATCGAGCGTGCACGGCGAGCGCTCGTGGGCGCGTGGCCCGTTTGCCGATAGGGTTTCTTACCTGCGCCGGGCGCCGCGCTGACGGGTGGGGCCCACGTAGGTCTTGGGATCGCGGCGTGGTTTGGCGCTCGAATCGAGCTGTTGTTCGACACCCTCGAGCGCGCCGATGCGGTGACCGAGAGCGCGAGCCCTGATCACGAGCGCCTCGACCGCGCCGCGAAGATCGATGTTCTCGGTTGCCGCGCGTGACTCGAGCCAGGCGATCGCGTCGACGGGAAACCTTGCCATGACCACCGCGGGCGTCTCGGACAACGCCCTGACGAGCGTGCGAAATCCTTGCGAGCGCTGATCGGCGCGCGGTGCCGCTTCGGCCAGCGAAAAGGCTTCGTCGAAACGCGTGAGCAAGGGTTGGGGCGACTTCATGCGGTCGAGCCACGAGCGATTGGCGAGCGTCGCGAGCGCGACCGCCGCGCTCAAGTATCCATCCGTCCACTGGCCGAGCGACACGACGAGCTCGTCGCCCGCCGCGCGCGACATTTCCAGAAGCGCTCGCATGACGGCGTCGCGGACGGCGTGACGCGGATCCTCGGCGAGGTTGCGCATGTCCGCCAGCGCCAACTCGCGATGGGCACCCGCGTCGTACCGCGCCGCCTGACAAAAGGCGCCCACGATGGGCAGGTATTCCATCACGGTGCCGGCGGGAGCGCTCCGCTCATCGACCGAGCAGAGCTTCGCCACGATCGGATCCGCCGACGCACCGGCCTCGGCGAGCGAACGCCCGACCGCCAGCGCCAGGCCGTCATTGGGGCGAGGACCGGGCAACCCCGAGAATCGGCAGAGGACCGCGAACAGGGGGCGGGCATCGCCGCTCGCAACCGCCGACGCGATGGCAGCCGTCACGGCGGGGTTTCGCAGGGGTTCGGCTCGCTGCAAGGTGCGCGCAGACTATCACCTCTGCCGACCCCTGCCGCTAGGTGCCTGTGGGCCGAATCCCACCCAGGGTCCCAAGAACGGTGATGTGGCCGGTGTCGGCGTCGACCGCACCATATTCCACGCTGTCGCCCCGGGAGAGCTCGACCGCCTGAGATTGGGCCTCCTGGACCGTTCTGGCGTTGAGGGCACGCCAGCGCACGTCGGGCTCACCCGCGAAGCGAACGACGAAGAGCATGGAAAACGTCCTTTCGTAAGAAAGAACACCAGCGCCTGCCCGTCTGTTCCCGCGCGCGGCGCCGATCGCACTGGCGGCGCGCTCAAACCACCTCGGAGAGGGTCAGACCGCAGGCCCAGCCCCCTTGTTGCCCAAAACCTCTTGAGCCCCCCTTTTTCTCGAGGACTTGGGGTGAGTGACGGGGCTGGATCATCGTGGATCCGCCCTCACCCTAGGTCGGCATCTCCTTCGCTTCACTCATCAAGCGTAGATCTCGAAATTGGGGCTCGTCTTGGCGCAGCGCGTGTAGCTCACCGTCAATTTCTTGCTGAGATTGACGCAGTCTTGGTCGGTCACGCACGAAAAATGGCAGCGCTTGAGACAGGTGGAACAAACCGCGCTTGCGAAGCAGCCCTGCCCGCAAGCGCAATCACCGCTGCTCGTGCAGTTGTCGCCGCTCTTCGGACTGCACAGGGGCGCCGCCGAGCCACCAGCGCCTCCCGTGCCGCTAGCGCCCCCCGTGCCGCTAGCGCCCCCCCGCCCCCCTGCGCCGCCGCTTCCGGAGGAGCCGCCGCTGCCCGAGGACCCTCCTGCACCGGAGGTCGGGGGCTTGCAGGTGAGACACGAGGAGATCCAATTGCGTCGCGTCATGCTCATTCCCTTGCGGCCCCCTGGCAAATTGCCGGCGAGCATTGGACCCTATCAAAACTCCGATACCGTGAATACGGCGAAAGTTTCAGCAACATGTGCTCCTGCCTCGCGGGAGGCTAGTTGCGCTGCGGCTTGTTCACCGGAGGTTGCTCTTCGAGCGCCACACGCCGGGAGGCGTGCCCACCGTTTGGCGGAACATCCGCACGAAGTAGTTGGTGTCGTCGTAACCCAGCTCGCGGGCCACCTCGGTAACACTGAGGTACGGGTTGAGTAGCAACTTGCGGGCGAGCTGCATCCGAAGCTCACGGTGATGACCCATGGGGCTTTTTCCTATCCACCGTCGAAAGAGCGCGCTCAGGTGGCTGTAGCTCGCGCGAGCGGCACGCGCGAGGTCTGGGGCGTCGAGATCGCTGGTCAAGTGCTCATAGAGGAAGGCCACCGCGCGAGCGAGGCTCGGGTGCATGGCGTCGTGCGCGTGTCGCGCGCTCTCGATCTCGAGGATACGGGTGACTATCGTGAAGAGCAGGGCATCGGCCACCGGATCCTCGACGCGCTCCTTTTGGTCCGAAAGCCGGCACAGATCTTCGATCCACCCGCGCAAGAGCTCATCGGCGGACAGATCGAGCACTCTCGGCCGCTCGTCGAGGTAGCGCCCATCGTGATCGAAGAGCACGCATTGCGTCTTCCAGTGCGCCGGGCTTCGTTGGTTGTGGCGCACGCCGCGCGGTAGCACGTAAAGAGATCCGACCTTGCCCTGCAATGTGAGCCCCGCGACCTCGATCACGGTCTTGCCCTTCTTGACGAAGCAAAGCTCGACCGTTTCGTGAAGGTGGAAGTCGACATGATCGACGCTGTCGAACTCGATCGCCGATCGCAACCGGGGCATGGCAAATGACGGCGGAGGCGCTTCGGGTCGTATGGGCCGGGTAGCGCGCATCAGGGCTCCTGCTTACACAATCATCAATTCGTGCTATCGAAGAGTCAACCCGTCTCTCGATTTGGCGCTTCGATCGCGCAACAGTGCACCTCATGGTGCTAAGTCAGAACGAAGTACATCGTTACCGAGACGAGGGATATCTGGTCGTCGACGAGGTTTTCGGCCCAGACGAAATCGAAGAGCTGCGGCGGGCTTGCGATGACCCACGTGTGCAGCGCGATCTCGCCAGCGGGGGTTACCAAGAGAAGGGCGTTCATCTTCTCGAGATCACGGCCAAACATCCGGCCTTTCGGGAGCTGGCGATCGACCGCCGGATCACCGAACGGGTGGCGCAGCTCATCGGCCCCGATATCCAGCTTCAGCATTCCAAGCTTGCGACCAAGCCACCGCAGATCGGTGCCGGCGAGTTCCGCTGGCACCAGGACTTCGCCTACTTCCCTCATACGAATACCGATCTGGTGGCCGTGATGGTGATGCTCGACGACGCCACGCCCGAAAATGGCTGCATGTCGGTGGTTCGGCGAAGCCACAGGCTCGGCCCGCTCAGCCACCTCATCGACGGCTACTTCGATTCGGGCTGCCAAGAGCCGGCACACTGGGCGGACTCGTCGCGGATCGTCGAGGTGGTGCCTCGAGCCGGCGGAATGAGCATGCATCACTGTTTAACGCTGCACGCATCACCGAACAACCTCTCGGGTCGCCCGCGGCGAGGCGTCGTGTTTCAATACCGCGCCGACGATGCATTCCAGCTCTACTCGCACCTCTTCGCCGACACTGGCCTTCAGGTCCGCGGCGAACGCCGCGGCAATGTCCGCTTCGAGGCCTACACGATGCGGTTGCCGCGACGTCGAGATGTCGACCCCAACCCGGCAACGCTCTACTGTCAGAGTGGCGCAGAGGCCCACGCAGCAGCGCCGTCGCGGTAAAGCTCAGGGTGCGCGCACGCAGCGCCAGCGCGAGTAGGCCGTATGCGATTCGGGATCGCATGAGCTTGCGCTACTACCGATTCGCGCCGTGACCCTCAGAAGTTGTGATTGAGTTCGCTGGTCCGTCTCACGATGCCGATGGCGCGCTCGGTCTCGAAGTCGAAGGTGTCGTTCAGATCCTGCATCGAGCGGCGTGCCGCTGCCACCCCGACTCCGCTGTCTGAGAACACTCGCAAGCTTACGTTCGTGGAGTTTGGAATCGGCACGCAGGTGATCCCAACTGGCATGATGGGCAGGGGGAGCGATGATTGCTGCGCTTTCGGAGTGAACATCAGCCGCCAGGTAGATTCGTGGGCGCAGGTGTCCTGTGTCTGGAGGATCACTACCCCCCCTACGGCATCGCCGAGTGTCAGGGTAGTCGACTGACCCGCCCATAGCAGCGAGCTCGTCACGAAGCCGACCGATCCGGCATTCGGCGTTCCGGTCGATGTGATGCTCGTCACCACCGGTAGGACATCGCTCGTTCGAACGTCCATCGCTCTATCTGTTCCGGAGGTCTGCATGCTGATCGCAAACGTGCCAGAGCCTCCATCTTGATAACGGAGGGTGAGCTTGCCCCTCATTGACACGGCGAATGGGCTCGGCGAGCTGGACTGCAAGCCGAAGCTAGAGACGTATTGGTCGTAACTTGAATCGAACAGAACCCCGCCGTGTGCGAGAGCGATGTTCGCGCTGTACCAAGGGACCGGGCCACCCAAAGGCGAGAACGCAGGCAACGGCCCAACGTGCAGTCTGGGCGGGCTCGAGTGCCAAGCGTTGCCCAATGTCACTGGCTGGGCAGGATCCACGAACGTAGCGAACTGGTAGGCGATCGCATTCCGGTTGGCGTCGATGGCAAGGACGAGGACGCCAAAGCCCTCCGACTGCGGGAGTCGACAGCGCTCCCCCACCGTGACCGTCGCCGACAAGGCAGGAGGGTCCTCGGAGTCCGGATTTTCGGTCGTCGTCCTCGGGCCACACCCCGTCGAGACCGTATAATGGATCGCGTTAATATAGGCGGGCCACGACACCTGAACGGCGCGGGTGGCCGCCGGCGTCACGTGGGTGCGGCCGATCGTTACGGACTCGTACGGCACCGTGTCGTAGAGCGTCTGGAAGAACCCGACATGATTGGAATCTGCGATCGTGACGGACGACGATCCAGCTTCCACCTCCGCCGCGAGCGTTCCATCAACGTGCATCGCGCAGGAAATAGGACCCATGCTCGAGCCGATGATCGCGCGTCCCAAGGTGATCGGCGAGGCGTTGTCATCGTACGCGTGCATGTAGAGCGGCCCGCGGTTCGTGCGTGCGGGAAAGTATTTGTCGATCGCCACCGGCTGCCAACCCGCGCATGCACCCGCGCACCCCTGATCGCTCACGAAGATCTCGTTCGTGTCCTCGGCGGTGCCGCGTTCGAGATTGACGAAACGGAGCATGTGGCCAGCTGCTGCAAAGGAGGTGACGCCCGCGGCGCTGGGATCGACCGCGAGCGGGTCCTCGGGATAACACTCTCGCGTTGCCGTCGCATTGCCGAGAGCAGCATCAGCGATATCGAGCTTGACGAGCGGTTTCACGAGCTCGAGTGTGTGGCTTGGCGTGGAGGTGTCTGCGACACCTCCGTTCAGCGCGATCACGATGCCGCCGTCGGTCGCGAATCGCCGGAGGGCATCGATGAAATCCGGTGTGGCCGCAGCCCCGAGCGTTGACGCGGTCGTTGCATTCTGATCCAGTAAGACGAGCACGTCGTTGCCGATCAGCGGTGCCGTGAGTGAATTGCCGCTCGCCGAGGAGAATGTGACGCAATCGGAAAGCTCGCCTGTGCACGTACACGAGTCGGTACGCCATTGCTTGACGCGTTGGCAGACGGCACTCTTGACGTGGTCGCTTTCGGTCGTTGTCGCTCCGGCCCCCACATCCGCAAGCACCACCCGAAGCGGCCTGTCGAAGCTACTTGCCCGGCTTGCGAACACTGCATTGCCGACGACCTTATCGACGCTCGAGCCGTTCGCCTGAACGAGATCGCTACCGATCACGAACAGATGCCCTGCCGGCGTTGGATAGGCGAGCTCGAACGTCAGCTGTAGGACCGCGCTGGCGTTGCCGGCGTGATCGACTGCAACGATAGCGACGCTGTGATTGCCCGGCGACAGCTTGGTGAGCTGGATGGCGCCCGCATAATCGCCATTCGTTGCCGGCAGGCCGGAGAGGCCCGCACACGGCTCGGCCGGCGCCGCAGATGAATCGACCGCGCAAAAGACCCGCTCGATGTTGCTCGACGCGTCGGTCGCGGTGACCGAAATGCTCACGTTGCCGAGCGCAACATAGGAGGCGGCTGCGGTTGCCATGACGATCGGGAGGTCGTGATCGGACATGGGCGTGTCCGAGGCAGCGTCCGGGGGTGCACCCTCGGAGGCTGCAGCATCGGACGCAGGATTCGAGGCGGCATCGCGAGGGGCATCATCGGAGACGGGGTTCGCGGCGGCATCGGAGGTAGCCTCACTGAATGCAGTATCGGAGGCAGTATTCGGGGCGGCATCTGACGCAGGATTCGAGGCGGCATCGTGAGCAGCATTCGAGACAGCATCCAAAGCAGCATCCGCGGGCGTATTCGAGGCAGCATCCGAGCTACTGCAGCCGGCGACCACGACGACCAAGCACCCCAACCCAACAAACCGCGAAATCATCGGCCGATAATATCATTCACATCCATGGGCCGGCGATAGTTTCGGGGTTGCGGCGGCGTACTACCTATCGCCTCCGAAAAGGCCCCGGTATCACGCCCTTGGCGTCGGTCGGATCGCCGTAGATCGTGGTGGACACGCCCCACGCGGGCGGTGTCGATGAAGAAGCCTCGCCTTGCGCGGACTCTGCGAACGACGATCCCAACCGCATCGTCGGTTTCGAAGTCGATCTCGCCGATCAGATCGCCGCTCTCTTTGAGTCGCGAGCCGCGCACCCGACCCGTCGACGACCGCGCGCGCGAGCTCGGCGCACGGAGCGCCAATCGCGCACGCTCGCAGGAAAGCCTCCGCCAGGGCTGCTACTAGAGACTGATGGGTCCCATCAGTCTCTAGGTCTTTTAACTAACTGTATTTATAGCGGCTTTTCTCCGCGGGGTGAGTGACGGGGCTTGAACCCGCGACGACTGGATCCACAATCCAGTGCTCTACCAGCTGAGCTACACCCACCGAAAACGCACCGGGAGCATACTCATTGGCCTGCAGATGGCAACGGACTCATCGATGAGCACCCCAAGATCCTGGGCCCCGCCGGGGATGACCGTCGTCGAGCGCCTGGGGATGGGGAGCGTGTTCGAGGTCGCCCGCGTTCGCGACGACGGCGATCGCGAGCTCATCGCCAAGCGGCTCGCGCCGCACACCCGGTCGACGGAGCTTGCCGCGGCCCTGGACCGTGAGCGCATGGTGCTCCAGATCGCGACCGTCTCGTGCTTGCCCGGGCTCGTCGCCTCGGGAAGCGACGAGCTGGGAGGTTTCGTGGTCGAGACGATCGCGCCCGGCGTGCCCGCGCGCGATTTTGGCCCTGAGGCGCCGCCTTTCTTGGCCGCGTCTCCATGGCGCGACGTGGCGCGCGCGGCGAGCAACGCCCTGGCCGAGATGCACGGCCTCGCGGATGCGGGCGGCCGCCTCGACATCGTGCACGGCGATATTTCGCCCGACAATCTGTTCGTGCTCGCACCGCAAACGGCGACGTTCATCGATTTTTCCAACGCGACATTTCGCGATGCGCCCCGGCCGGCATTCGCGCGAGGGCGAGGAACGCTGCCTTATGTTGCGCCCGAAATGGCTCGCAACGAGGGCGTGCCGAGCCAGGCCACCGATACATATGCCCTCGCCGCCACGCTCCTTTTTCTGGCGGTGGGACCTCTCACCGACGCGACCACCGATGCGAGTCGCTTGCTCGAGGTGGGCACGCGCGGGCTTCGCCTGGACAGGCTCGACCAACGCACCGATTTGTCGGAGCACGCTCGTGTGGCGCTCGCCAGTGCGCTACGGTTCGAGCCGAAATCGCGCCTCGTCTTGGCGAGCGAGCTCGCTTATGAGCTCGCTCGCTAGATCACCGACCCCAGGACCCGCCGCCCATGACGCAGCCGAAACAGCTCGGTCTCGAGACGATCGCCATCCACGCCGGGCAAGAGCCGGATCCCAGCTCGGGCGCGGTGATGACGCCCATCGTGCTCGCCAGCACGTTTGCCCAGGATGGACCCGGCGTTCACAAGGGCTACGAATACTCACGCAGCGGCAACCCCACCCGCCACGCGCTCGAGGGTTGCCTCGCCGCGCTCGAAGGCGGATCGCACGGGTTCGCCTTCGGCAGTGGCTGCGCAGCGACGACCGTCCTTTTGCACACCCTCGGCCCCGGCGACCACGTCGTCTCGGGCGACGACGTCTACGGCGGCACCTTTCGCATCTTCGACAAGGTCATGCGCCCCCTCGGTGTCGACGCGACGTTCGTCGACATGACCGATCCCGACAATGTCAAAAAAGCGCTGCGTCCCAATACGCGCATGATCTGGCTCGAGACGCCCTCCAATCCACTCCTCAAGGTGTTCGACATTGCGGCGATCGTCGAGATCGCGAAGCGACAGGGTGTTGCCGTCGCCGTCGACAACACCTTCGCCACGCCCGTGTTGCAACGCCCGCTCGAGCTCGGGGCCACCGCGGTGGTCCACTCGACGACGAAGTACATCAACGGCCACTCCGACGTCGTCGGGGGCGCCCTCATCACCAGCGACGACGGCCTCGCCGAGCGCGTGAAATTTCTTCAGAACGCGATGGGCACCGTCCCCAGCCCCTTCGACTGCTACCTCGTGCTGCGCGGGATCAAGACGCTTCCCCTGCGAATGCAGCAGCACGTGGCCGCTGCGCGCCTCCTGGCGACCCGTCTCGCGGGGCACCCGATGGTACGCCGCGTTTATTATCCGGGTCTGGCTGGCGATCCCGGCCATGCCCTTGCCGCGCGTCAGATGAAGGGCCCGGGCGGCATGATCAGCTTCGACCTCGATGGCGATTTTTCGCGCATCAGCGTTCTTTTGCGCAGCCTGACGATCTTCGCCTGCGCCGAGAGCCTGGGGGGGGTCGAATCGCTGGCCGAGCAC
>JBBSDY010000036.1:0-12394 GCA_038240245.1 Polyangiales bacterium | reverse complement strand
GCAGCGTGAGGTAGGCGCCGCGAGCGCCTTCCACCGTTTTCTTGGGACCGGTGAGCTTGAAAAAGTAGCTGCCCGAGGGAGTCTCGACCACGGCGCCGATGAGGCGATAGTTGGTCTTGGGCGCGCTCTGCTGGCCCGGCATACCGCCCGAGAAGGTGCCCTCGACCTCGACCAGGGTTTGCTTGAGCCCGTTGGGCGTGCGCTCGACGCGTTTGACGTCGGCCGGCTTCACGTCGGCAAACTGGCCGATCCAGCGCTGGATGTTAGCCTCGGTGGCGCCCCCCTCGCCCTGACCGAAATAGAAGACCGCCATCTCGGCGTCTTCAGGATCCTTAGGAGCCGCGGGGATCTTGTAGGTTGCCTTGCGCATCGAGCTGCTGGGGGCGATGCGCTGCCAACCCGTGGGATCGGTCCAGACGACCTCGTGCGCGGGGGCTGGCGGCGCCGACGGCTTGCTGGGTACGGACACGGCGGCCGGAGGGCTCGGCGTGGCCGGCGCGTTGGAGGCGGCATCGGGCTCTGCCTTGCGCGAGCAGCCGGAGACCACTGTGCAGAGCATCAAAGCCGAAAAGGAGATTTTCCTCATGCTGCAACCACCATTACTGCGTCAGGGTCACGGCTACCAGATCGTTTCAATGAGGCAGGTCGGGGAAGTCGACTGGCTCGGCCAGGGCGGTGGCAATTGCCTCGGGAATGCGATCGGGCGACAGACCCTTCCAAAAGAGGTGCCACTTGTCGGTCCGGACCATGCCGTCGCACTCCTGGACATAGAAGGGCATGATGGCGTTGTCGGGGCGCGCCCGCCAAAAGAGGCTCTTGTGGTCGCTGACGACGAGCTGCCAGATGTCACGGCCGAGGCCCTCGCCCTGCGCTTCGCGCTCCACGGCAAACTTGCAGAGATAGGCGCCGAGCGCGGTCTGGCGGATGAGCGCCGCGCCCCGGTAAGCCTCCTCGACGTACACCTGCGTGATCTCGCGCTCGAAGAAGCCGGGCGAGAGCTCCCGTCCGAAGCTCGATTGCAAAAGAGCGGCGAGGCGAGAGGTGTCGATGTCGGCGAAGCCGCTCCTGCGCAAGATGGTCGAGCCGCGCTTGATGAGCGTTCCGGCCCCGCGAACCGTAAAAAGCTCGCGCAGCAGCAGCAGCGGCGCGGTCACGGCGACGAACATGCTGTGGCTGGCGCGCTCGACGAGCAGCTTGCGCGATTGCTCGAGAAGAAAAAGGCGCTTGGGACTGAGGGCCCGCTTCGCCACCAGCGTCTCGTAGTCGGTCGCCAGGTTGATGATGGGCACCTCGGTGTCCGACTGTCGAAGACGCCAGCCGCCTCTTCGTGCCACGAAGATGAGCTTGCGCGTCTTCAGGGCAACCGACAGGTCAGCGAGCGCGTCGAAGCGGGCGATGGCGTCGTGGGTGCCGCCGCTCGTGAAAGCGACGATGGGGATGATTCCATTGCGGGCGCTGTTGGTGACGGCATCGGCCAGCGAAGGCGTCTCTGTCGAATAGGACTGCGACGGAATCTCCGCCCGTTCGAGCCGGCGGTGAAAGCGCTCGACCTGATCGGTACCGGCGGGGCCGGAGCTGCCAAACCCCAGGGAAACGACGGGAACCAGCCCGAGCCCGCGCAAGAACCTGAGATCGAGAACGACCGCGTCGGCGCCGTCGCGCAGAACGCTGGCGCCGATGACCAGGTTCGCAAAGGTTTCCTTGCTCGCCGCCCGAAAGAGCGCGAGATAAAATTCTGCTTCGGAGCGCCGGCCGATGCTCTCGAGGAAGCGCAGGACTGCGTCGGAAGTTTCAACCCCCTCGGTGGGCGGCGCAGAACCACTCTTCAAGTCCATCGAAGACCCCGACGCTAGCACGCACGCGGCCCGAGTGCGGGCCCCTCGGCGGTGGGCGGAAAGACGGCCGAGAGGGCGCCGATCAGACTCCAGGCGAGCACCACCAGCCGGGCCAGGATCCCCAGCATGAAGCCCTGGGTCGCGGTGGCGTCGCCGGCGTCGTGGAAGAGCTTGAGGTAGGCGCCCTCCATCAAGCCGATTCCTCCAAAGCTGATGGGCAGCGCGTTGAACAGGTAGCCGATGGGCACGAAAGCGAGGTAGTGCGCGAACGAGGCACGGTAGATCCCCACTGCGTGCCCGGCGAACGAGACCCCAATCACCTCGAGAAGCTGCAGACCGACGGTGAGCCCTAGCGCCGCGGCCAGGGTGCCTTTCTGGCGGCGCAACCCAAAGAGCGCAGCATCGACCTTGGCGACGACATCGGCCCGCGGCAACCGGGTGATGAGCGCCTCGAAGCGTACGAGCCTCCGAAAGGCGGCCGAGAAGAACAGGGCGAACGAGGCCGTCAGCGCGAGGGCGATCGTTCCCACCTGCACGGCGATCCCGTGGAGCTCCCGGTAGTCCACGAGCACGACGCCCCCGGCCATGATCAGCAAACCAAAGAGACCGACCACGCGGTCGATGAGCACCATGGTGGCCGCTTCGGCTTTTCGAGCCGAGTGGCGCGCGAGGTAGACGGCCTTGATGATGTCCCCACCGGCGCCCCCGGGCATGAACGCGTTGTAGAAGAAGCCCAGGTAGTGAAGCCTGAGGAGCGTGAAAAACGGGATGGTGACACCCACTGCCCCCAGTAAAAGGCGCCACCGGACGGCCATCAGGAAGAGGGCGGGCCCGAACATCACGAACGCCCAACCCACCAGGCCGAGGTCCAGATGCGCGAAGAGGGTGCGCATCCCGGGAAGAAGAGAGAACGGCTCGTCGTGCGCCTCGGGGGATGCTGGCGATCCCGCGACCTCGGTGGCGGGGATGTCGGCCCACGAACCGTCGGCGAGCGCGACACGGTAAGCGAGCGACGAGATCGGTGTGGCTTCCGCTCGGTTGACGACCTTGAGGCGCGTCCCTGGCGCGATCTCGACGCTGCGCCCGTCGACGCGCTTCAACACCGCCGCGTGCTCGTTAGATACGGCGATCTCGTCCTCGATTTGGCTCTGCCTTCGGGCGTACTCGACGATGCCCGCCAGGATGGCGACTTTCAGCACAATCACGACGGCTTTCTTCGAGCGACTGTTCATGTGCTCGTTTTGCTTAACATTGATCCTCGAAGGCGGGGTCGGTCCCGCGAATCCATGACGCTTCCAATGGCCGGAAACTTCTCCAAGCTCACCGTTCGGCGTTATGCCTGGGCCATGAAAGGCGGGATTCTGCGCGCCCTGCTCGTGGTGGCGTTTGGCTGCACGTCACCGGCGCGCATGCCCGACGTGCGTGGATCGCCGATCATGGGTCGGCCCCGGATCCCGCAGGAGATGGCGATCGCCGTGCTCGCATCCGCCGCCGAGGGACCCGTCGATCTGAGTCAAACGGGCGCCAAGGCGTCCACACGGGAGAGCGCCGACGCCCCCGCCGACGACGTCGAGGACGCGAGGGGTGCCCCCGTTCCGCTTCCTCGCCTCACGAGCGTGGCCGTCGTCACCCAGATCTACCCGGGCCCCGGGCACCGATACGGTGGACCGCTCGGCTACCTCCATCAGGGTAGCTCGATCGCGCTGCGCGACCGCGATCCGGTACGCGGCCGCCCCGATTGCCCGACGGCCTGGTATGCCGTCGAGCCCCGCGGCTGGATCTGCAACGACAACACGACCATTCTCGAGACCGAGCGGCGCCAGCTCGGGGAAAACGCGGATCGGTTGGTGCGCAGCCTTCAGGCAGCGGCATCTTCGACGGGGCCTCTTCCGTTCGGTTATGCGCTGTCTTTGGGCGCGCCAATGTACGGGCGTATTCCAACGGTTAGCGAGCAAAGTCTCAACGAGAGCATGTATGGTCCTCCGGGGGCTCCGCTAGGGCCCTGGGCCCGGGGACACGAGGGTCTCGCAGCGGGGGGCATGGTCGAGACGAGCAGCGAGGTCCCGTGGTTTCTCGCCCATGGCGACTACGCGCCCATGAACGTTCGCTGGCGCGACGGCAGGCTCGTTCGCAGGCTTGCGCCGCGCGGATCGATGATCTCGTTCGCGACGGCATTCGAGACCGACGGTCGCACCTGGCTCGTCACACCCGACCTCGCGCTCATCCCCGCCGACCGCGTTCGCATCTACCGCTCGTCGTCGTTTGCGGGCGTGACGCTTGGCGACGGCGTGTCCCTGCCCATCGCTTGGATTCGCAAGAGTCCGCGGCCCAAGCTTCGTCGGGCCGGCGACGGTCGGATTCTGCCCACCGGCGAGAGCTGGGAAGCTCGGACGGCCGTCGGCTTGACGGGAGGCAGCGTCACCCAAAACGATCACGTTTTCTTGACGACCGTCGAGCCCGGTACCTTCATCGCCGAGAGCGACGCCACCGTCGTCGGCAAGGGCCAGGACAGACCGAGCGGCGTGGGCTCCGACGACAAGTGGATTCAGATCAGCATCACCGGGGGAACGCTGACGGCCTACGAGGGCGATGAGCCGGTGTTCACCACGCTGATCTCGCCCGGCCGCGGCGGACTTCCGCGGGTTGCCAACGCCGGCAATCACGAGCTCGTCAAGCATCGCACGACGCCGCTCGGCGTGTACCGCATCCAGTACAAGGATCGCTACAGCGTGATGTCGCCCGATCCCGAGCAGAAAAAATTCTTCATCTCCGACGTCCCGCACGTCCAGTACTTTCGCGGCCCATTCGCGCTGCACGCCGCGTTCTGGCACGAAGACTTCGGTGAGCCGATGAGCGGCGGCTGCGTCAACCTTTCGCCACAGGACGCCGAGCGTCTGTTCGCGTGGACCGAGCCACAGCTTCCGCCGTCATGGCAGGGCGTGCAATCGGGTGGCGCGAATGGCCGAGGTACCGTCGTGCAGATATTGCCCTAGCACGACTGCCGCAGTCGGCCGGGTGACGATTTTCGGACCACGCAGCGGGTCGCTGTCGTACATACTCTTTCGTGATCTTGCCGCGACGCATGGGAGGGTCGGTCCTCGCGGCATTTCTGGCCGCAGCCTGCTCGAAGTCGCCCGCCGACGCCACGACCGGCACGCCGCCCGCTGCCGAGAGTGCCTCGCACGTTACCCGCGAGGCAGGCTCCGCCGCCGCAGTCGTCGCCCCCGCCGCGCCGCTGGGACCACCCGCCGATTTGAATATCCTCCTCATCACCGTCGACTCCCTTCGCGCCGACATGCCGTGGGCCGGTTACGAGCGCCCCATCGCGCCCAACCTCACGGCACTCGAAAAACGGGCGGTGACCTACACGCACGGGTATTCGCTTTCGTCGTACACCTCGATGAGCTTGGGTGGGCTGCTCGGCGGACGGTACCCCGGCGAAATGAAGCGGGACGGCAATTTCTTCGGAAAATACCGCGACAACCCCATGTTCCCCGAGCGCCTGCACGCCGCTGGGATCAGGACGGTCACCGCCCACGCGCACCTCTATTTTCGCAAAGAGGCAGCGGGCTTCGATCGCGGCTTCGACCAGTACGAGCTCGTGCCCGGCCTCAAGTGGAACTCCACCACCGACGAGAACATCACCAGCCCGCAGTCCGAGCAGATCGCCGAGAGGATGCTCGACGATCCGGCCAATACCTCGGGCCGATTCTTCGCGTGGTTTCATTTCCTCGATCCCCACGACCAGTACCAGAAGCACCCCGACGTCGAGCCCTACGGCAAAAAGGCGCGCGATCTTTACGACGGCGAGGTCACCTTCACCGATCGCTACATCGGCAGGCTTCTCGAGTTCGTGGCCTCGAAGCCGTGGGGCGCGCGCACCGCCATCGTGTTCAGCGCCGACCACGGCGAGATCTTTGGCGAGCACGGCCAGTGGCGTCACGGTTTCGAGCTCTGGCAGCCGCTGGTGCGCGTTCCGTGGATGTTCGTCGTGCCCGGCCTTGCGGCCAAGCACATCGACGTGAACAGGAGCCATCTCGATCTCGCGCCGACCATCCTCGAGCTCATGGGCGTTTCGGCAGAAGGGATGGAGGGACAAAGCCTGGTCGGCGAGCTCTATGGCCGGGTCGCTCCCGAGGCTCGTGACGTCGTGGTCGATCTACCCCGCACCGGCGACAGCGATCGCCGAAGGGCCATCATCCACGACCACTACAAGCTCATCGCCTTCGGCGACGACACCAACTACCAAGTTTTCGATCTCGACGCCGATCCCGACGAGAGCCAGTCGCTCGCCAAGACCGACCGCGACAAATTCGACGAGATGGTGGCCCTCTACAAGGCCAAGGAGAAAGAAATCAAGGACGTCGGCCCTTACGCCTGCCGAACCCTCAAAGGCGCCCCCGTGGGACGCGGGTACTAGCGCGCTGCCCTTCCAACCAACTGGCCCTCGCGACTGACTGACGGTTCCTCCTCTTTTTTAGCGACGATTGCTGTAGTTTGGTTCGATGCGACGAATCGTTCGGTGGATGGTGGCGGGGCTGGGGTTGGGTTCATTCGGCTGTGCGAGTGGGCCGTCAGTCTCAGCCGAGGGGCTGGCCCTGAAAAGGGTGGTCATTTACCGCAACGGCGTGGGGTACTTCGAGCGCGCCGGCCACATCAAGACCGACCGGGTCAATTTCAAGGTGAAGGGCAGCGAGGTAGGGGATTTTTTGGCGACGCTCGCGGTCATCGAGCAAGGCGGAAGCTCGGTGCGATCGGCGTCCTTTCCTATCAAGGTTGCCGACGAGATCGTAGAGGACGAGCCCCCGCCGGTCGTGCGGCCCATGGGAGAAGGCAGGGCGCCCATCTGCCCGCCCCCCAAGAAGGAAAACCCCAATGGCTTGCAGACCGTCGTGCTGGAGCTCGATGGAAAGGCGCACGATCTGCAGGTGGGCTACGTCGCCGAAACGCCGGTATGGCGTCCGTCGTACCGGCTGGTCATCGACAAGTCGGGCGGCAACCTGCAGGCGTGGGGCATCGTGCAGAACCTTTCGGGCGAGGACTGGAAGGGAGTGACCCTTTCGCTCATCGCAGGCGCTCCGCTCGCATTCGAAGCCAACCTCGGCGTCCCCGTCATTCCGCCGCGACCGACCGTCACCGACATGGGTGAGGTCATCGCCAACGTCCCTCGTAGCGAGACGAGCCTCAACCAGGAGCCCCTCGCCCCGCCCGCCGACGCGCCCGCACCGGCTTCGGCTCCTGCGGAGGAATCCGCCTCGCTTTCCGATCTCGAGGCCGAGCGCGACGAGAATGCTCCCAAGCAAAGGGGCGAGGCCAAAAAGGACAGCGCGCCACGCAAAGCGTCGCCGCGCACCGTCTCGGCGGCTGGGATCGGACGAGCGGGCGGCGCAGTGGCGCCCAAACCGGTGATGCGTACCCAGGCATCCGCCAAGGCGATGATGGCGCCCGGTGCGCCGCCGCCACCGCCCACCGTCGAGCCCCGTCAAAATCCATCGGCGCCCCGCAACCTCTCGGCGCTTGCCGCGGTCGCGCTCGAAGGTGGCGCCACGCGCTACGATCTTCCGACACCGATCACCGTTCCCGACAAGAGCGCCACGATGGTCATGCTTTTGTCCAAGCGCGTGCCCGGCGAGTCGATCTTTCTCTTTGCGCCCGACTACGGCGTGCCCGATTCACAGGCCCATCCTTTTCGAGTCGCCCGCTTCACCAACAAAAGTGGAGGTCTGCTCGAGCGTGGTCCCATCGCCATCCTCGAAGAGGGTGCGTTCCTGGGGCAGGGGATGGTCGATCCCTTGCCCGAAGGGGCGACGACGACGGTGCCTTTTGCGCTCGAGCGCAGCCTGGCCGTCGAGACCCAGCGCACGTTCACCGAAGAGGGCGCTCGGCTCGCCAGAATCGAATCGGGCGTGCTGACCATCGAGCGCGACGCGGTCACCAAGACGCGCTACCGCGTGAAGAACGGCGGAGACAAGCCAGCCAAGCTTTTGGTCAAGCACCCGCGTAACGTCCAGGCGCGTCTCTTCAACCCGCCCAAGGGAACCGAGGACAACGTCGGCACAGCGAGCGCGCTCGTGCCCGTCGAGACGGCAGGACACGCCATGGCCGATCTGACCGTCGACGAACGGCAGTCCAACGAGCGCTCGGTCGACTGGCTGTCCGCCCAGGCCGACGACGCCATCCGCCTCTACCTCGCCGACAAGCGGGCCGATCCGAATGTCGTGCTGGTGTTGCGATCGGCGTGGGACGTCCGGGTGACGCTCGTGCGCGCCGTCGAGGAGCGCACGAAGCTGGCCGACGAGCAGGCCGAGCTGCAGCGGTCGACCGAAGAGACCCGTCGCAACCTGAAGGCCCTCGAAAAGAACCGGACGGCTGCCGATCTGCGCGATCAGCTCACCACGCGGCTGGCCAAGAACTCGCTCCGTCTCGAAGAAATCACCAAAAAGCTGGTCGAGATCGACATGCGGGTGAACGAGCAAAGGGTGCGATTTACCGACATGATTCGCTCGATCAAGGTCACCACCCCACCCAAGGCCGAATAGCACGGCCCAGGCCGCCGCTTGACACGGGGCAGGCACACCGCCACATATCCCCCGAGAGTCGGAGATCCCATGCGCGACGAAACCAAAAAGAAGATCGAAGAAACGGTATCCCAGAACAAGATCGTCCTCTTCATGAAGGGGACCAAGAACTTTCCCCAGTGCGGCTTCTCCGCCCGCGTGGTGCAAGCGCTGAAGAAGGTGGGAGAGCCCTTCACCGACGTGAACGTGCTCACCGATCCCGAGGTGCGCGAGGGCATCAAAGAGTTCTCGTCGTGGCCGACGATTCCGCAGCTCTACGTGAACGGCAAGTTCGTCGGTGGCTGCGACATCATCACCGAGCTCGATCAGAACGGGGAGCTCGACCCGCTCATCAAGAGCTGACGCCTGAGCCGCCTGGCAACGCCCGACGGGGTGATTCGGGTTCTCCACCAAGAAATCATTGCCTGTCGCCGCTGTCCGCGGCTCGTCGCGTTTCGCGAGAGGGTGGCGCGCGAGAAGCGCGCCGCTTACCGCGATCAAGACTACTGGGGCCGGCCGGTGCCCGGCTTCGGCGACACCACCGCCCGCATCGTCGTGGTGGGGCTCGCGCCGGGAGCGCACGGTGCCAACCGGACGGGACGCATCTTCACCGGCGATCGCTCCGGTGAGTTCCTCTACGGGGCGCTCCACCGGCGAGGTCTCGCCTCGCAGCCGCATTCCGTCGCACGCGGCGACGGGATGTCGCTGTCCAATGTGTTCATCACCTGTCCGGTGCGGTGCGTGCCTCCCGACAACCATCCGAGCCCCGCCGAGATTGACACCTGCGCTCCCTTTCTCGCGCGCGAGCTCAAAGCCCTCGGTCGCGCGCGCGTCCTTCTGGCCCTGGGAAGCATCGGCTGGAAGGCGTGTCTCGACCATCTGGCGCGCGAGGGCGCGCAGTTGCCCAGGCCGCGCCCGGTTTTCGCCCACGCCGCCGAGGTGAGTATCGGTCGATTCGTGCTGCTCGGCAGCTACCACGTGAGCCAGCAGAATACGCAGACCGGACGCCTCACTCCGGCGATGTTCGACGCCGTCCTCGTGCGCGCCGTCGCCCTGGCCCAAGCAGCTCGAAGCTGATGCCGTGGAGCAGGCTCGGCCGTTGCGTCGGCCCCTCGGGCGTCGTGACGCTTGAGCCCGACGGCGAGAAGGCTTATCTACCGGTTCGATGGTCGCGTCGTCACGAATTGCCAAGTCCGTCGCCGCCGCCGGCGCGCGAGGTTCGGGAATGCGCGTCCGAATGGGACAGGTGTGGGTAGACGCCGTGACCTTCGTCGAGGCGATCGAAGAGATCGAACGGCTGGTGGACGCGGGCAACGGTGGCTCGGTGTTCACGCCCAACGTCGATCACATCGTCCAGGTCGAGCACAACGCGGCCTTTCGAGCCGCCTACGACGACGCGAGTCTTTGTCTGGTCGACGGCCAGCCCTTGCTCTGGGCCTCGCACCTTTTGGGAGCCCCCCTGCCCGAAAAAATCTCGGGATCGGATCTCATCCTGCCGCTCATGCATCGCGCCGAGCGACGGCAATGGCGGGTGTACCTGGTGGGAGGCGCGCCGGGGGTGGCGGCGCTCGCGGCCGAGAGGCTGAAGAAGCAGTTCGACGTCGAGTTCGTGGGCATCGATGCGCCGCGCGTTGGGGCCGATGGGCGTGCCGTCGACCAGGACGCGCTGCTCGCTCGCATCCGTCAGGCGCGCCCGCACATCCTGCTGGTCGCGTTTGGCGCGCCGAAACAAGAGCTCTTCATTCACGGCGCATTTGCATCCATTCGTCCGGCGGTCGCGATTGGAGTGGGTGCGGGGTTCGACTTCATCGCCGAGCGTTTACGCCGCGCGCCCCGCTGGATGTCGTCGAGCGGCCTCGAATGGCTCTTTCGTCTGGCGCAGGAGCCGCGACGCCTGGCAAGGCGCTACCTCGTCGACGATCCCCAATTTCTGTCCATTCTCTACCGGACGATGCGCGAGCCCAGGAGCGAGAGGATCATGAATTGGTAGCTTTTCGAACGATGAGCTGAGCCAAGGAGGTCGTGAGGGGGGACCTTCTTTCTCATGGAAACCGGGATCAGGGGCGGCGCTGCCATCGCCATGTGCGCGGCACTTCTGCACTGCGCGGGCGACGATGGGCCATCGACGAGTAGATCGGCGGGCGGTCCAGGCAACACGGCGGGCGACCCTGCCTCGGCCGGCGGAGCGGGCGGGACCATGTCCTCGGGAACGCTCGCCGGGGGAAGCGGCGGCGCTCGTGGAAGCGAAACCACTGCAGGTGCGGGCGGGCAACCCGGCGGACCCTACGACGGCGGCCCAGCGGCGCCCGATGCGGCGGATGCCGCGGCCTCGACCGAGGCAAGTGCGGGTCCTTGCACATCGCTCTTCTGCGAGGACTTCGAAAGCGGGCTCGATCCCGCGAAGTGGATGGTCAATGTGCAAGGGGCCACGGCGACCGTGGTGACCGACCGCGCAGCGCATGGAATGAGCTCGCTCCGGATTCGCGTCAACGCACAGGGCGACCACGCCGCCATCGTGCGCCCCGCTCCTGCCGGCATTGCCAGGCATCTTTTTGGTCGTGGGTATTTCTACCTTTCGTCGGCGTCATCCAGCCCGCCCAGCCCCGCGCACACCGTGTACTTCACGGCGGGCGATGGCCTCGGTCAAAAACACTACGAGGTGGGTGGCTACGACAAGGGCTGGCAGATGAGCTACTGGTTTCCGGGCGGAGAAAACATCGCGGGCGGCGGCATGGTTCCCGTCAATCGGTGGGCGTGTGTCGAATGGGAGCTCGACGATGCTCCCACCGGAACGATACGCATCTACATCGACGGCACGAAAAACGCCGAGTTTACGAATGCCGGTGGCGGCGGAAAGTTCACGGCGTTCCAAACGCTGACCTTCGGGATGAAATACTTCCAGCACGTCGCGACCGACGCCGATCTCTATCTCGACGATCTCGCCATCGATACCAAGCGCATCAACTGCATCAACTGATGCAGCTCGAGGGCTGTCGGTGTTTACGGACCGAGGCTAGCTCGCGCCCTTGCCGGTGAGCACGACGGGGACGGTCTTGAGAATCAGATTGAAATCCTGCCCGAGGCTCCAGTGGTCGATGTACTGCATATCGAGGTACATCCAGTCCTGAAAGCCGACCTTGTTTCGGCCGCTCACTTGCCAGAGGCAAGTGAGACCGGGACGAACGGACAGGCGCCGGCGCTGCCACGGCTCGTACTGCGCTACTTCGGTGGGTAGCGGCGGGCGCGGGCCCACGACGCTCATCTCGCCGCGCAGCACGTTGATGAGCTGGGGCAGCTCGTCGACGCTGAACTTGCGGATGAACCGCCCCACCGCGGTGATGCGGGGATCGCGCTTGATCTTGAAGACGGGGCCGTTTTGCTCGTTCTCGTCGAGGAGCTTGAGCTTGAGCTCTTCGGCGTTGGCGACCATCGAGCGAAACTTCAGCATGTAGAACGCCTTGCCGTGCATGCCCACGCGCTCTTGCTTGAAGAAGATCGGTCCCCGGCTGGTGAGCTTGATGAGCAGGGCGGTCACCAGGATGAACGGCGACAACACCCACAGCGCGAAGGTCGAGGCGGTGATGTCGAAGAGCCGCTTGAAGACCATCTGCACCGGCTTGTGCTCGATGTTGAGGAAGTGCACGTAGCCATCGCGAAAGCCACGGCCGTTGACGGGCCGCGCCCGGCTCAGTCGAAAGCCGTAGGCGGGAAGGGCGAAGGGCACGCCGAATCGCTCGCACGTTCGAATGGCAATCTGCATGGCCTCGCCGTTTTTGGCGGGGTTGCCGGCGATGTAGACCTCACTGACGGCGTTCTGCTTGAGGCAAATCTCGAGGTCGTCCCAGCGACCCAAAACCGACGCGGGAAGGCGGCGCTGTTTGGCGTCGTCTTTCCAGCTCAGGTAGCCGAAAACGTGGCGGTGCTTGTTGGTGTCGCGGATGTCTTCTCCGGTGACGCGCCCGAGGGGACCGGTTCCGATGATGAGCACCTGCTCGGGGGGGG